>JACCSN010000807.1 GCA_013812985.1 Hyphomicrobiales bacterium
GCATGGCCGGGAAGGTCGTCGTGCTGCAGGGTCGCCTCGGCGAAATAGATGTCGCAGTCGGCGATGCGGTCGAGCACCCATCTGGCGTCATGCCAGTTGTGCCAGCGATAGCCGAAATCGACCGCCATCAGGATGTCGTCGCCGAGCATCCGCCGGCCCTCATGGATGAGGCCGACCAGCTCGCGGTCGCTCACCAGATCGTAGAACAGCACCTCCATCTTGACGGCGCGGAAGCCGGTCTTAAGCGCCACCTCGAACTGCCGGCCGATCTCGGCCATCAGCTCGCCGATCGGCCGGCCATGCGCGAGGCCCGGATAGATCGTGCAATAGGGGCGCAGCTTGTCGCGGCGGGCGCCGCCCATCAGCTTGTAGGCAGGCAGCCCGAGCTGCTTTCCGGCGAGGTCGTGGAGCGCGATGTCGACGGCCGAAAGCGCGTGGATGCCGAGGCCCCGCCGGCCCGGCCAGAACGTCCCGTCGTACATCTTCTGCCAGAGCGCCGCGATCTCGACCGGGTCCTGTCCGACGATGATCTCGGAGATGTTGCGGCTCCAATTGTGGGCCGTCGGCATCGTGAGAAAGCTCTTCACCACACCGGCCGGGGCATCGGCCTCGCCAAAACCGTAGCGCCCGTCCGCGTCGGTGATCTTGACGATGACCGTCTCCACGGTCCCGTCCAGATCGTCGCGGGGCTCACCAGGGGCCACGATCGGGATGACTTCGACGGCTTCGATAGGGGTCACGCCCAAGATTCCTTTGCCTGCCGAGGTTTCGCCAGTGTCATATCAGGCAAATGGACGCCCGCCCGCGAAACTCCGAGTGAGCACGATGAAAATCGAAAGCGTCGACTTCTTCTACCTCGCCATGCCGGAGGTCACCACGGCGGGCGACGGCAGCCAGGACGCGCTGCTGGTGCGCGTCGAGGCGGGCGGCCAGGTCGGCTGGGGCGAGTGCGAGGCCTCGCCCCTCGTCTCCATCGCCGCCTTCGTGTGCCCCATGTCGCACGGCGCCTGCCGGCCGGTGAGCGCCTCGGTTCTCAACCAGAGCGTCGACAACCCCGCTGATATCGCCCGCATCGCGGCGACGATCGAGCTCGACAGCATGGACTTGCTGCAAGCGCCGCACACCTGGTCGGGAATCGAGATGGCTTTGTGGGACCTCCTTGGAAAAGCCCGCGGCGAGCCGGTGTGGAAGCTGCTCGGCTATCCACGGTCCGAGAAGAAGACGCCCTACGCATCCCAGCTCTTCGCCGATACACCGCAGGAAACGCTGGAGCTGGCTCGCAACGTCCGTCGGGACGGGTTCCAGGCCGCCAAGTTCGGCTGGGGTCCGGTCGGGCGCGGCGGCGTCGAGGCCGATGCCGACCAGTTCGCGGCCGCGCGGGAAGGGCTCGGCCCGGAGGGGATCCTGCTCATCGATGTCGGCCAGATCTGGGGCGAGGATGTCGACGTCGCCGCTGCGCGGCTTCCCGCTCTCGAGGCGGCAAATGCGGTCTGGCTGGAGGAGCCGTTCCGCGCCAGCGCCTATCGCGCTTACAGCGATCTCGCGGCGCGGAGCCCCCAAGTAAAACTCGCCGGCGGCGAGGGTGCACATAATGTCGACATGGCGCGCAACCTGATCGACTATGGCGGCGTCGGCTTCGTGCAGATCGACTGTGGCCGGATCGGCGGCATCGGGCCGGCGAAGACGGTCGCCGATTACGCGGTGGCGAAGGGCGTGACCTACGTGAACCACACCTTCACGTCGCATCTGGCGCTGAGCGCCTCGCTCCAGCCCTTCGCGGGCTTGGCGGAGCACCGCATCTGCGAATATCCCGTCGCGCTCCAGCCGGTGGCCCGGCAGATGACCCGCAACCATCTGGAGCGGGACGCGAATGGCCAGATCGCCCTCCCCGACGCTCCCGGCCTCGGCATCGAGGTCAACCCCGAGGCGATCCGGACTTTCGGCGTGGATGTCGAGCTGAAAGTTGGAGGCAATACCCTCTTCCCGCCGCCACGGGCAGCTTGAAGAGTTGCTCACGCCATCCGGAAAAGCGGCTCAGGCAGTCCGGGCATATGGACCTTGCGCGCGAAGATCGCGCCATCGAGCGGATGGGCGCCGCCATCCTCGGCCGTCGTGACGAAGAGCGTGTCGAGCATCGGGCCGCCAAGGCAGCAGCTGGTGACATTGCGGACCGGCAGCGGGAGGCTCTCAAGCTGCTCGCCGTCGGAGCCGAATTTCGTCACCCGCCCACCGCCGTAGTGCGCGCAGTAGACCGCGCCGGCGCTGTCGACGCAGAGGCCATCCGGCAATCCGTCTTCCATGCCGAATTCGGCGAACAGCCGCGGCTCGGAAACGGCGCCGCTCTCGCGGTCGAGATGGTAGGCGATGAGACGCCGCCCGATCGTGTCGCTGAAATACATCGTCGCCCCGTCGGGACTGAACGCCGGGCCGTTGCAGACCACGAATCCGCTATCGGCGATCATCACGGCTCGGCTGGGGCCGACCCGGTATAAGATGCCGCGCGGCTCCCGCTCCTTCAGGTCGAAGGTTCCGACCCAATAATGCCCATCGCGGTCCACCTTGGCGTCGTTGTAGCCGATGCCCGGCCGGCCTCCATTCGGATCGGCGAATCGCTCCAGCCGTTCGGTGGCTGTGTCGAAGAGGTAGAGGCCATCCGCCAGCGCGATGAGCAGACTTCCGTCGGCCGTGAAGGCAAGGGATCCGATGACGCCGCCGATCCCTGGCGTCCACCGCGAGAACTCGCCGTTGGCGGGACAGAACCTGTGGATCGTCGGCCCGTAAAAATCGACCCAGTAGAGCGCATGCTCGTACGGATGCCAGAGCGCGCTTTCCCCAAGCCGGTCGCGCGCCTCCCCGATGACCTGCCAGCCAGCCGCTTCGCCCCGCATTCCGACCTTCCAAGCGCCGCCGGAGATTGCTCTATAGAAGACCACGGCGAAACGGAATGCCGGCGGAGGTGGAATGGAGATTGCTGTCCGGTTGAGCGGAGTTGCCAAGCGCTTCGGCGAGGTCGTTGCGGTTCAACCGCTTGATCTCACGATCGAGCGTGGCGACTTCCTTGCAATCCTGGGCCCCTCCGGCTGCGGCAAGACGACTCTGCTCCGGATGATCGGCGGCTTCACCCTGCCGAGCGCCGGCCGCATCGAGGTGAACGGCCGCGACGTCACGCGATTGGGGCCGGATAAGCGCCCGACCAACATGGTGTTCCAGGGCTACGGCCTGTTCCCGCACATGAACCTCAGGCAAAACATCGCCTACGGCCTGAAGCTCAAGAAGCTGCCGGCCGCCGAGATCGACCGGCGCGTCGCGGCGGCCATCGCCCTGGTCCGCCTCGATGAGCAGGCAAACCGCACGGTCACGGAACTCTCCGGCGGCCAGCAGCAGCGGGTGGCGCTCGCCCGCGCGCTGGTCAAGGAGCCGGAGGTGCTCCTGCTCGACGAACCCCTGGCGGCGCTCGACCTGAAGCTCCGGCAAGCCATGCAGGAGGAGCTGCGCCGGATCCACCGCACGGTCGGCGGCACTTTCGTCTTCGTGACGCACGACCAGGGGGAGGCTCTGGCGCTCGCCAATCGCATCGCGGTGATGAACGCCGGCCGGGTCGAGCAGATCGGCACGCCCGAGGAGATCTATTCCGCCCCGGCGAGCCGCTTTGTCGCTACCTTCATCGGCGAGGCCAATCTCCTGGCCGGGGAGCGGTGCGGCGATACGCTGACCACGCGCTGCGGGATTGTATGCTCGGCGCCGGGGCCGGACGGGCCCGCGCTCCTCATCGTGCGGCCGGAATCGGTCCGCCGGCTTGGATCGCAGGACACGGCCGATGTCATGGTGGGCGGCAGGGTGGAGGAGGCGGTGTTCCTCGGCGGTCATGTCCGTTACACGCTCGCCTTGCCGAGCGCGGAGCGCATTGTGCTGCACGACGCGATCGATGCTGAGCGCGCCGCCATCGGCAGCGACATGCTCGCCGGCTGGAACCGGAGGGCGCAGCGGGTCATCCGCGATTCGGGGTGATGAAGACCCGATATTATCGTACGCAAAACAGCGCAAGAATTGGCCTTCAGCATACCTTTGCACTATTTGGAGCGAACACGGCCAAGCGGATCGAGAAACTTCACGCGCGTGCCGGGCGTTCCCCTATACTCGTCGATCGAACGCCGACCTTGCTGATCCTCAACGGTGACGATGAAGCGTGTGAACAACCAGCCCACCGAAAATCGGACCGTGAGTTGACGAAAGGCTGAAGGCACAATCCCTTGCCTCTCACAAAGAGAAGGCAAGGCATCTGCATATAATCTGATGGCGCGCGCGAGCGAGGCCGATGGCTGTCCGCCCGAAGTGTCGCCGGTCAGGAAGTCGACTTCGATAAAGCCTTCGGGTGTATTGGCAGCTTCGTAGAAGTTGTCCGTCTCATAAAAGCCGATCATGAAGCCGAGCCCGCTGGCAAGCGAGTCGGCGATGTTGTGTCCGATCGATCTCATGACGCCAAATTTCATCCCAGCAGCTCAGCACAGCTCAGCCGCCGACGCGCCGCCCGGCTGTCGCGCCCCCGTCGATGACGATCAGGTTCCCGGTCATGTAGCCCGCGCGTGGCGACGCGGCGAAAGCGATTGCCTCCGCGACTTCCATGGGCCTTGCGACACGCCGGAGCATTGTTGGCCTAGCCCAGCTCGCTTCAATCGCCCGCGTGTCAGCCTCGGCCGGGGCAACAGCGTTGCGCATCATGTCCGTATCAACTGGGCCGGGACAAACCGCGATGGCGCGCACGTCCGGGGCCAGCTCCACGGCCAGCGCTCGCGTCAGTCCGATAAGCGCTCCCTTCGAGGCGCAGTAAGCAGCGCAATCCGAATAGCCGAGCAGCCCGGCATCCGACGCGACATTGACGATGACGCCCCGGCGGCGACGCAGGCCCGCGAGCAAGGCCCGCGAAAGAGTCCAGGCCGCCGTGAGGTTGACCGCCATGGTGTGGTCCCAAAGCGCCTCGTCCGTTGCCGCGATCGGCGCTTCCAGGAAGATTCCGGCGCAATTCACCAGAACGTCGACCTCGCCGACCTCCGCCGCGATCCGCCGGCAATCGGCGCGCTCGGCAAGGTCGCCGCCGACGGCCAGCTCGCCGCCCACAAGCGCCGCCGCCCGTCGTGCCTCATCCAGGCTGCGGCCGTGCCAGATCACCTCCCCGCCGCGCGCCTGGATCAGCTCCGCGGCAGCCTTGCCGATGCCGCGCGTCGAGCCGGTGACCAGAATGCGCTTCGCCGCGAACTCCGGCCCGCTCATGCGAAGCGCCCCGCAGTGCTGCCGCCATCCAGCGCGATGGCCGATCCGGTCATGAAGGCGGCGGCCGGCGAGGCGAGGCAGAGGACGAAGCCGGCGATCTCCTCGGGCGTCGCCAGGCGCTTGAGCGGATGATAGGCCTCGAAGCTGCGGTAATATTCCGCAGGGTCCGAGCTCGCCGCGGCGCAATCGCGCATCAGCTCGGTATCCATCGTGCCGGGGCAGAGCGCATTGACCCGGACGCCCGAGCCGGCGAGCTCGATGGCCATGGC
>JACCSN010000490.1 GCA_013812985.1 Hyphomicrobiales bacterium
GCCGAGACCGATCTCGCCTGATTGAAGATCGGATGAATCTCTCCCCGCAGCAGGACGATGCGCTGAAAGCGGTGTCGCGCTGGCTCAAGTCCGGCCGGCCGCAGGTGTTCCGCCTGTTCGGCTTCGCCGGCACCGGCAAGACGACGCTCGCCCGAAAAATCGCCGAGGAGGTCGACGGCGACGTGCTCTTCGCCGCCTTCACCGGCAAGGCGGCGCAGGTCATGCGCAACAAGGGCTGCGCCAACGCCCGCACGCTCCACTCGCTCATCTACCGCCCGCGCGGCGAGAAGCCGGAGAAGGAGACCGGCGAGCTGCAGCCGGCCTTCGCGCTGAACCGCGGGAGCTCGGTCGCCAAGGCCAAGCTCGTCGTCGTCGATGAATGCTCGATGGTGGACGAGAAGCTCGGCGGCGACCTCCTGTCCTTCGGCGCGCCGGTCCTGGTCCTGGGCGACCCCGGCCAGCTGCCGCCCGTATCCGGCGGCGGCTATTTCACCGAAGCCGCGCCCGACATCATGCTGACGGAGGTGCACCGCCAGGCGCGCGACAACCCCATCATCGCCCTGTCGCAAACGGTGCGCGAGGGCGGCCGGCCGGATTTTGGCCGCTACGGCGACAGCCGCGTCATCGGCCGCGACGACATCGACGCCGAGCAGGTGCTCGCCGCCGACCAGGTGCTGGTCGGCCGCAACCGCACGCGCCATTCCTTCAACCGCCGCATCCGCACGCTGAAAGGCTTCGACGGCGTCCTGCCCTCGGCCGGCGACAAGCTGGTCTGCCTCCGCAACAGCTCCGAGAAGGGACTCCTGAACGGCGGCCTCTGGCGCGTCTCCTCCGTCTCGGCGCGACCCGGCCCGGCGCTTGAGATGCTGGTCAAGTCGGAGGAGGAGGCGGGAGGCGGCTCGGCCAAGATCCGCGTGCTCAAAACCATGTTCGAGAACGGCCCCGAGGCGGTCAGCTGGGAGCAGCGCCGCCATTCCGACGAGTTCGACTACGGCTACGCGCTGACCGTCCACAAGGCCCAGGGCTCGCAATGGGACAACCTGGTGCTCTTCGACGAAAGCTTCGCGTTCCGGGAGACGCGGGATCGGTGGCTTTATACGGCGATCACGCGGGCGGCGGAGGCGATTACGATTGTGCGGTAAAGCCCTTGACAGAATTCATGCGCGAACTCGATGCAATTATTCGGCTGCTAACCCGTAGTCACGCATGGGTTCAATATAAAAGTCAAACAGATGTAGGTTATCCCGCCCGGAATCTGCAACTATGAATTCGCAGGCGCCAATCCTGAAATGAAATAAATGCGCAGTCGTATATCCTAAATTGTAGGTCCTCTGTTCGTAGAAACTGGCGAGGCTCGGTCTTCCAATTATTTGTGAAAAGCCCATCCGGAGCAGGACTTTTTCGTCCAGCGAAGCGTGCCCCCACTTCTCCTTCGCGGTAAGGGACATTGGCAAATCGTCCAGCATCTCGTCCTCACGATCGTACGCTCGCCCATGATTCGTTACTGATTCCACCAACTCCACTGTACCGCGGACGCGATGTGTCAACAAGGAATGTTGACAGAATGTGTGCGGAATGCACATATGATTGAGCGTCCGCGAGAAGCAGGGACGCGTAGAACTGGAGGTCAGATATGGCAGATGCTGTTCGCCAGAGCGGTTTGCCACGGCTCAATATCGTTCTCTCTAGGGACGTCGCAGCTGCTCTTGATGAAATGGCTGTGGCTACCGACTCAACCAAGACAGAGGTGATTCGACGGGCGATAGGTCTGATGAAGCTCGCCCACGAAGAGAAAAGGAAGGGAAGGCACCTCGGATTCACATCGAGCTCCGAAAAGCTGGATACCGAGATCGTCGGCAACTTTTGAACAGCGGCTGCGATGAGCGATAAACTCGATATCGATAGCCTCTCCCGGCATTTGTTCGAGCGGGGGCGCATCGCTGTCGAGCCAGAGGAGCATCCCGACGACCGATCGACAAGGATACGGCGGCCCTCGCAGGAGTTCGTAATAAGCCAAAGCATGAACGGGCTCGTTATCCTCGGCCTCATCGCGGCCGCCTTCTTTTCCGGCTATCTGATCTTCAGTGATGACCAGATAATCTCGGACTGGGCACGCACCCTGTTTTCCGCAATCGTGGCTGGAGGCGTTTCGTTCTTCACTGGCCGCGAAGTCGGCAGAGCTAATCGGTCAAATTAAAGGTGCCTACTGGGCTCGTCCGCGCGGTCTCCGGCGGACGAGGA
>JACCSN010000502.1 GCA_013812985.1 Hyphomicrobiales bacterium
TTGCGGTCGCGTTCGATGATCCGGCATTCGGAGTGGAGCAGGCATTCGATCGCCGACAGCGTCGCCGGGTCCTGGCTGCGCGCCTCGAAACTAAAGGTCGTCTCGCCGGGGATGCGCGACATCGCGCGGTGCGCGGAGTTGGTGTGGAAGATGCCGGCAGTCAGGACGAGATCGCATTGTCCCAAAGCGCCTGGCCGATGATGGCGGCGTGCTCGCCCCTTGTGGACCGCCGCGCCAATATAAGTGCGATTGTTCAGGAGCTTATAAAGCACGCCCTTATCGATCGGCTTGCTTGTCTTGCCCCTAACGCCCTCCTCGCCAACGCCCTGGCCAGCTCCGTGGCTGACCCGATGCGAATGAAGCGGGTGAAGATCATGGGAACGATGTCCGCCTCGGCCGCGTTCACTGCGAGCTTACGGTCTCTTACATCAAAGCCGAGCGGCGGGTGCCCACCCACCCACATCCCCTTACGGCGCGATGCGGCGAACTTGTCCCTGATCCTCTCGCCAAACACCTCGCGCTCGAACTGGGCGAAGGAGAGCAGGATGTTATTCCGGCAGCGCCACTGTGCTCACTCTTGCTTTCCCTCCAGTCAGCCGGCTGGATACTATATTAATCCGGACCGCATTTCCTTTGGACCGGCTTCCCGGTATTCTCGCGGAGCAGGCACGTCCGATGCCATTTCGAACGGGCATCGTAGTTTCGTCCCAGGAAAGAATATCTTCTTGCGGAAAAATATGTCCACCTTAAAAATGCTTCCCGTCCACTGGCGCATTGAGTTGCACTTCGGGAAGTCGGAGGCGAGCGCTTGAACTTCTCATCGACCATCGTGACCGCGCAGCGGCCGAAGTTCGTCTCGCCGGGCGCGGCCTCGCTCGATCCAGGGGTCGAGCGTTACCTGGTTCGGGGCGGCGGCTCGATGGTCATCGGCATCGACGCTGGCGACACCGTCGAACTGGCGCTCGCTGAAGGAAACCAGCAGGTTGAGCTCGTCGCGTTTTCTCCGGATGGACGCGAAGACGCCGCCTCCCTGGGCCTGCGCGCCAGTTCCGAGCCGATCGGGCTTCATAATATCCTGTCGCACGACAGCGAGGATGCCCAGCGGGTCCGTCACGGGCTCGAGCGACGCGGCCTGGATCTCGGTCGTGCGCGCTGCGCAATCCTGTTCTCGCCCGACGACGATGCCGGCGAGGCGCTGAGCCTCGTCGCGCAACGTCCTGTCGTGGCTGTACTGGCCGCCCCCGGCAAGCCGATGCTCGCCTGGGACCAGGACCCGCCGAGCGACGTGGTCGTCCACGTCAGACGGTCGGTCATCGCCGTCCCTAGAGTCTACCGCCTGCCCGAGCCGCTGGCCGAGCCGCGGCTCGACATGGTGGTCGACCTCGCCAGCGCGATCTCGTTCGAGGTGTTCGAGGGCGAGTTCATCCAGATCATCGACGTCGCCGGCCGGCAATGCTCTGACTTCCTCGCCTTCCGGCGCAAGGCGCTCGACAAGGGGCAGCTGCGCGGCATCGACGCCACCACAACGCGGACCATGACGGGCTCCGCCTATCCGATGCCTGGCCTGCACTCCAAGTTCTACGATCGCGACCGCATGCCGCTCGTTGAGGTGGTGCAGGATACGGTCGGCCGCCACGACACGTTCAACCTCGCCTGCACGCCTCGCTATTACGAAGACATGGGCTATTTCGGGCACGCCAATTGCTCGGACAACTTCAACGGCGCCCTGGCCCCGTTCGAGATCGAGAACTATCGAGGCTGGCCGGCGATCAACTTCTTCTTCAACACCAATGTTGGCGCCAACAATGTCATCTGGTTCGACGAGCCCTGGTCGCGCGCCGGGGACTACGTTCTCATGCGGGCGCTTGACGACCTGGTGTGCGGGACGTCGTCGTGCCCCTGCGACATCGATGCGGCGAATGGCTGGACCCTCACGCCCATCCACGTGCGCGTCTACTCGCCCGACAAGCTGTTCAAGCGCGCGGCGGGTTACCGCGTGACTTCCGACGCACCCGTGCAGATGACGCGCGAAACCGGGTTCCACGCGCGCACGTCGGCCCTCACGCGTTCG
This sequence comes from Hyphomicrobiales bacterium, assembly GCA_013812985.1. The sequence goes on from JACCSN010000502.1 coordinate 2,072, forward strand.
TACTCGAACTATCGCGGCTTTTGGCTGCCCACCTCCTATCCGCACCATGGCGCGCTGGAGGAATATTGGGCCTGCCGCGAACGCGCCGTCGCGACGGATTTGAGCGCCCTGCGCAAGCTGGAGATCCTCGGGCCCGATGCAGAGGACCTGATGCAGAGCCTTGTCACCCGCGATGTCCGCAGGCTGGGCATCGGCCAGGTCGCGTATACGACCATGTGCTACGAGCACGGCGGCATGATCGATGACGGGACGCTGTTTCGGCTCGGCAAGGACAATTTCCGCTGGGTCGGCGGCGACGATGCGGGCCTGCTCTGGATCAAGGAGCATGCGTCCGGGCCGAACGTCCGTACCAAGACCTCGACGGAGCAATTGCACAACATCGCCGTGCAGGGGCCGAAGTCGCGCGATATCCTGTCCGGCATCGTTTGGACGCCGCCTGACCGCACGTCGGTCGAGGAACTTGGCTGGTTCAAGCTGACCATCGGGCGTATCGGCGGGTTCGACGGCATCCCCGTGATGGTTTCCCGAACCGGCTATACGGGCGAGCTTGGGTTTGAGCTGTTCTGCCATCCGAAGGATGCGCCGGCGGTCTGGGACGCCGTGATGGGAGCGGGCGAGCCGCATGGCATTGCGCCGATGGGCCTCGACGCGCTCGACATGGTGCGCATCGAAGCGGGCCTGGTCTTCGGCGGCTACGAGTTCGATTCCACCACGGACCCGTTCGAGGCGGGGATCGGCTTCGCCGTGCCGTCCAAGAAAGAAGACGATTACATCGGCAAGGCCGCCCTGGAGCGCCGCCGCGCCAATCCGATCCGCAGGCTGGTCGGCCTGGAGATCGCCGGCAATGAGGCGCCTTCGCATGGCGACCCGGTTCTCGTGGCCCGCGCCACGGTGGGCGTCGTCACCAGCGCGACCCGCTCGCCGCTCCTGAAGAAAACGATCGCCCTGGCGCGCATCGAGGTGACGCACGCCGAGCTCGGCGCAGCGCTGGAGATCGGCCGGCTGGACGGGCATCAGAAGCGCTTGGCGGCCACCGTCGTGCGCTTCCCGTTCTATGATCCGGAGAAGACGTGCGTGCGGGGCTGAGCGATCGCGCCAGACGGGGACCCGAGCGGGACGAGATTTGCACATCGATTGGGAAGCAGGGCAGGATAATGACGAGAGTCTGTGTGATCGGTGCGGGCCCGAGCGGGCTTGCTCAGTTGCGCGCCTTTGAGAGTGCCCGCCGGTCGGGAACGGCGATCCCGGAAATCGTCTCCTACGAGAAGCAGAGCGACTGGGGCGGGTTGTGGAACTTTTCGTTGCGGACCGGTCCCGACGGGAACGGCGAGCCGGTCTACGGCAGCATGTACCGCTACCTGTGGTCGAATGGGCCGAAGGAGTGCCTGGAGTTCGCCGACTATTCCTTCGAAGAGCATTTCGGGCGGCCGATCCCCTCCTATCAGCCACGCGCCGTGCTGCACGACTACATCAAGGGCCGCGTCGAAAAGAGCGGCGTGCGGGATTACATCCGCTTCAATCATGTCGTTCGCTGGGTCGAGCATTCCGAGGAGACCGGGCGTTTCACGATCACCGTGAAGGACTGCAAGAAGGACGAGCTGCGCGACGAGCAATTCGACCATGTCGTGGTGGCGAGCGGCCATTTTTCAACGCCGAACGTGCCGTTTTCCGATCTAGGTCAGGAAGTCTTCATCGCGCTTGCTAAGGCCGATGCCGGCCGGGGAATTGTGGCGGGTCTCGCCGTCGCCTTCATCGGCATCGTGGCTGATCGCCTGATCGGCGGCTCCAGCGGCAAAGCCCGCGCCCGGCTGACAGGCGGCCGGTGAGCGGCTTTCCTTGTAGCGTCGATGATTCTGACGCCGTTCGTGAGAGCGTGGCGCGCCTGCCGATCTGGCGCGGCAAGGTGAACCCTGTTCCGCTGAAAGGCGGCATTACCAATGCCAACTTTCTGGTCGAGGATGGCGGACGCAAAGTTGTGGTCCGTGTTGGCGGCGACAATGAAGCGCATGGGATCGTTCGCAAGAGCGAAGCGGCAGCCAGCCATGCGGCCTTTCTAGCGGGAGTTGCGCCGCAGGTGATTTACCAGGAGCCTGGCGTGCTGGTTCTCAGCCATGTCGACGGCCAGACATTCGCGCCCGAGGACGTGAGGAACCCTGATCATCTCAACCGAATCGTCGAGCTCGTGCGCCGTTGCCATCGGGAGATCCCCAAGCATCTGAGAGGCCCGGGCATCCTGTTCTGGGTATTCCACGTGGTCCGCGACTACGCCCACACCCTCCGCGCGGCGCCCGGAGCCCACTTGCGCCAGGTAAGCCGCCTCATGGACCGCGCGGACG
>JACCSN010000811.1 GCA_013812985.1 Hyphomicrobiales bacterium
CTTCAAGGTGAACGGCAATACCTGGAACGCCGTCGACGCCGAGCGTGTGAAGCGCTTCATGGATGTCGTCGGCCGGCTCGCATGAGCGGCGCGCCTGCCCATGTGATCGGGCTCGACATCGGCACCACATCCACGATCGCGGTCCTGATACGGCTGCCCGCGACGATTGCCTCGGTGGCGTCGCGGCCGGCCACCCTGTCGTCGCCGCAGGCCGGCTGGGCCGAGGCCGATCCGGCAGAATGGTGGCGCAACGCCTGCGCCGTGCTCGACGAGATCCTCGCGGCCGCGCCGGAGGCGACCTCCTCGCTTGCCGGCATCTGCGTCACTGGCATGCTTCCGGCCGTCGTGCTTCTCGACGAGAGCGGCACTGTGCTGCGCCCCAGCATCCAGCAGAGTGATGGTCGCTGCGGGCGTGAGGTCGCCGAAATTGCCGCCGAGATGGACGAGACGGCGTTCCTCGCCAAGACCGGGAACGGCGTCAACCAGCAGCTTGTCGCCGCGAAGCTTCGCTGGATCGAGCGGCACGAGCCGCAGGTTTTCAGACGCATCGCCACGGTTTTCGGCTCATACGATTATGTCAACTGGCGGCTAACCGGCGTCAGGGCGGTTGAGCACAATTGGGCGCTGGAGGCGGGCTTCATCGATCTTGCCGAAAACGCGATCAGCCGCGAGCTGGTCGGACTGGCCCATCTTCGCCGCGACGCAGTCCCGGACAAGTCGCTGCCGCATGCACAAATCGGGCAGGTGTCGCAGGAGGCGAGTTCAGCGACGGGGCTGCCTGAGGGGCTGCCGGTTTTCGGCGGCGCGGCCGACCACATCGCCTCAGCGCTCGCCGCCGGCCTGGTGGCTCCTGGCGATGTGTTGCTCAAATTCGGCGGCGCCGGCGATATCATAGTCGTTTCCGAGAAGGCCCGGCCCGACAAGCGTCTCTTTCTGGACTACCACCTGATACCCGGGCTCTACGCTCCGAACGGCTGCATGGCCGCTTCCGGGTCCGCCCTGAACTGGCTCGCCGGTGTGCTCGTGCCGGAGCATTCCGGAGAACGGCCGCACGGCGCGCTCGACCGGCTCGCAGCGGATGTGCCGGCCGGCAGCGAGGGCCTGCTCTGCCTACCCTATTTCCTGGGCGAGAAAACGCCTATCCACGATCCCGCGGCGCGTGGAACCTTCACGGGGCTCAGCTTCAACCACGGCCAGGCGCATCTTTGGCGCAGCCTGCTGGAGGGGGTGGCCTATGCCTTCCGTCACCATCTCGATGTATTGGGCGACATTGGTCACGCCAGCGCCAACCTCTTCGCCTCGGACGGAGGCAGCCGCAGCGGGATTTGGATGCAGATCATGGCCGATGTGGCCCAGAAGCCGGTCCACACACTAGCCAACGATCACGGCTCGTCTGTCGGGGCGGCCTGGGTCGCGGCGATCGGATCAGGCCAGGATGTCGCCTGGGAGGACGTGCGCGGGCTGGTAGGAACTGGGACGACATACCAGCCGAACGCTAATAACGCGGCGACCTACGACCGGGGCTACGGAGAATTCCGAGCACTATATGACGCCTTGAAGCCATTCTTCGCCAAGCAGGCGAATTCGATGAGCTTTGTCGAAAGAACATCGTGTGGCTGAAGTGAACAGAACTCTTAACGAACATCTGGCCTAAACTTAGGCTCCGGTCGGCAGCCGTCGGGAGCGTTATTCTGCACGGGGCTGCTTTACGCGATTTCCGACTGGCCCCTATATGTCAGCAGCAATCGGCCGAAAAAAGCCCAACCAGCAGAAAGTTATCGAGCCTGATCGGACATTTTCGGCATTACATTCGCCGGATTGTAACGCCGATACCGAAGCACAGAAGACCCGATGCCCGACAGAATGCGTTGGGTTAGACTAATCATCACACCTCAGCACTTTCATTGGTTTTGTCATATCGAGTTCGTCAACGTTTTTTGAGACGGGGCCTGCGAAAGGTAATATGGTTCGCCCTTCAGATCGTTCGACGGAAAGACCGGATGACCGAGGAAATCCGCGCCAACAGGTGGCGTCGCTTCGAAGAGTGGGATACGCGGCCGCTTCGGCTCGACAGCTTTGCAGATGAGGACGACGATGCCGGGTTCAAAGCTTTCTCCAGCCGCAATGACCCACTGCCGAGTCTAACGGTTGACGGCGGGCACATTCTTGCCATGGACGGTGTGAGAGCCGAGGACTTCGATCTCATCGATGCATTCATCGCGGCGCACCATATCGACCTTTCGATTGCGCCGGAGGCGATGGCGATGGACGCGCGCGATGTCGCGCGCATGCTCGTCGATATTAACGTCTCACGCGAGCCGCTTGAGCGATTAGCTCGCGGCATGACGCCTGCCAAATTGGCTGCGGTGGTGTCACAC
>JACCSN010000528.1 GCA_013812985.1 Hyphomicrobiales bacterium
CCTTCGGACAGCCAGTGGTAGCGCCGGGCCTGCTTACGGACACCGTTCATCCCCTGCTGGATGACAACCCAGCGGCTGTCGTCGGTGACAATGAACCCATGGAGATAGAGATCGAAGCTATCCTGGACTGCAGCGCTGTCGACCTTAGCGACGAGCCGGCTCGCCTTGGCCAGCGCACCGCCATCGAGGCCGACCCGATCGCCTATCGAGGCTAGTTCGTGTGGCGTCTGGCGAGAATGCTTTCCGCGCCCGCCGCAGATATGGATGCCCAACTCCCCTGAAAGCGGGTTTAAGCCGCGCTTGAGGGCTCCCAGGACGCTCGTCGTGATGCCAGACGAATGCCAGTCCATGCCCATGACGGCGCCGAAACACTGGAACCAGAAAGGGTGTGCGAGGCGCCGAAGGAGCTCGTCGCGGCCATATTCGTGCACGATTGCCTGAGTGATGACTGTCCCCAACCGGGTCATCCGGTCGCCCAGCCATTTCGGCACGCGACCGCCGTGGAGCGGAAGGTCGGCACTGCCGGCCCGCCGGACCATCAGATCGTTACTCCAGCCGTGAATGGATGCGCGTGATCGAGCTCACGCCTATTCATAATGCGGCCCCGAACAGCGGCAGCTCCTCCCCAGCGTTTATGGACGGCTCCGCGAAATTGGAAACCGTTATGCCGACGAGGCGAATGCCCTTCGCTGGCGGGAAGAGTGATCGAATGAGATCTATGCTGGCTTGACGCAGCTGATCGTGGCTCGTCACCACAGCCGGATAGCTGCGGCTCCGCGTCACCTGGCGGAAGTCTGCGAATTTGACTTTGACCGTCACTGTCCGGCCGAATGCCTGGGCCTTTTCGCACCATGACCAGACGTCATCGGCCATCGCCTGCACACCGGCCTCGATCTCTTCCGGCGCCGTGAGGTCGCGTTCGAACGTTGTCTCCGAGCCGGATGATTTCCGCGGCCGATCGGCCACGACCGGGCGATCATCCTCGCCGTTGGCGATTGCAAGATACCAGCTGGCCGACTTCCCGAATTGCTGCCGCAGAAACTCGAGAGGCTTCGCCCTGAGATCAGCGCCCGTCTCGATGCCGAGGCGCTGCATCTTTGCAGCCGTGACCGGCCCCACGCCATGGAACTTGGAAACGGGGAGCGCCTCAACGAAAACCGCGCCCAGGCCCGGCCTCACGACGAACTGACCGTTCGGCTTCCGGTAGTCGGAAGCCAGCTTGGCTAGGAACTTGTTGTACGAGATGCCGGCTGACGCGGTGAGGCCCGTATCGTCCAGAATGCGTGCGCGGATCTCCTTTGCGGTTGCCGCGGCCGTCGGCAGGCCACGCCGATTGTTCGAGACATCGAGATAAGCTTCGTCGAGCGAGAGCGGTTCGATCAGTGACGTGTAATCCGCGAAGATTCCCTGGATCTGGCGCGAGACGGCACGGTAGACCTCGAAACGAGGTGGTACGAACACGAGCTCCGGGCACTGCCGCATGGCAGTGGTCGCGGGCATCGCCGAGCGAATCCCAAAAGCACGGGCTTCATAGCTCGCGGCGGCTACCACGCCTCGTTTTGCGGCATATCCGACGGCGACGGGCCGACCGCGAAGGTTCGGATCGTCTCGCTGCTCCACAGACGCGTAGAAAGCGTCCATGTCGATATGGATAATTTTGCGGGGCGGCGAGTCTGGCATCGATTAGAACATAGCAGCGTCGGAACAGAAAGAGAACTGATGTGCCGGTGATTGAGGCCTGGCCTCACCACCGAGTAGCTGTGGCCCATCACAACACAGCTCCTGACCGTACGCTTGCCCGGCGACTGGCAGCTCTGCGCCCGGAGCTACTCCTTCGCCCGCCTGAGCAGCGCGGCGCCAATGCACTCGGTTCAGGAGCTGGCGATCGTCGAAACTGACGAACAAAGGTCGACCCACTCGCCACCAACCAGCTCTGCCATGCGCTGTGGGCTGATGCGGACGGCTGCATTGGCCGACCCTGCTGCTGGGACAACCTCTTCATAGTGCGTGAGGGAGAGGTCGCAGTATATCGGAATCGTCGAAGCCAGCCCGAAGGGACAGACACCACCCACAGGATGGCTTGTGAGACTGAGCACCTCTTCCGCGCCGAGCATACGAGGCTTGGCGCCGAACCGGTCCTTGAACTTTCGATTGTCCAAGCGCGATCTGCCGCTCGTGACTAGCAGCATGACTTGCTCACCGGCCCGGATGCAAATCGTCTTGGCGATCTGGTCCGGCTCAACATTATGCGCCTGGGCTGCCAGCTCGACGGTCGCCGAGCTCATCGCTGTCTCGATGACGGATAAATCCGGCG
>JACCSN010000567.1 GCA_013812985.1 Hyphomicrobiales bacterium
GGCCGAGGATCCAGCCGAGCGCCATGCCGCCCATCATCCAGCCCATTCCATCCATTCCCATCATAAGACCTCCCCGGTTCGAATTTATGCATTCCGGCATCCCTCGCGCGTTTCAAAGCAGCCTGACCAACAGGATTCTTTACAGAACAGTTCCTGAACAATGCAGAGTAGATGAAGAGAGAAAACCGCCTAGATTTCGCATGGACTATGCGTCTGCCTATTTACAAACATCCGGTCAGCATTTCTCGACGACGAACCGCGACAAGTCGCTAAGGCTTGCGAAGATGACCGAAACGCGGTCCCCCATCATGCCCGCTCCGACGATCACCGGCTTGCCGGACGCGGGACCGGTTGCGCGCGTGTCGAGCTTGAGGCGGACATTCATCTCCCAGAACGGTGTTTCCGTGCCATCCGCGGTGCTCACGAAATAGCTGTCCCGGCAGTGCCGTATCATCGTAACCAGCTGATCCGCTGCCGCCTGCCCAAGCGGTTCGGGTCGCTGACCCTCCACGTATTCCGGCGGAACGAGGCCCTGCGCCACGACGTTTTCGTGACCGCCGGGAGCGCTTGCGAGCGCAAGAAAGGCGATCAGATCGGCACGGGCCTGATCGTCACCGATCCCGCGGAAGGTCATGTAGTTTCCCGGCACCATCGCCTGCGGGTCGGCGATCCACGCATTGAGCGTATCTTCGTTCCACTCGAACGCCGCCGCCTTCAGCTCGGGTGAGTAGCGATCAAAGCCCGTGGTGCCGCCTGCTTTTCGTCCAAACAGGCCCGCGAGGCTCGGTCCGGTCAGATGGACGTCCGGCTCCAGTGAATGGCAGGCAACGCACGCGCGATAGAATTCGCCGCCACGTTTCGGGTCACCACTTTCCTGACCGACGGCAGGGCCGATCGCGAGAACCGTAACCATGACGGCCATGGCAGGGCAGTATTTCATCGGCTCGCTCCTTCCGCTCATCCGATTGTCGTGAGAATCGGGAAGCGCTCAAGCAGCCAGAACGAAAAAGCGGACATCTGGCCGGTGATCATTGCTATTCCCATCACGACCAGAATCCCGCCGGCGCCTACCTGGAGAAGCCGCCCGGTGCGGCGCATCCGTTTCAGGTACCTGGCGAGTCCATCGGTGAACATCGCGGACAGAAGGAACGGCACGCCGAGGCCGATCGAATAGACACCGAGCAAGGTGATACCGCTCGACGCGCTCGCGGACAGGGCGCTTACGGTCAATATCGCACCAAGGACGGGGCCAATGCAGGGCGTCCAGCCGAAGCCGAAGGCCAGCCCCAGCACATAAGCGCCGGCCGGGCGGCCGCCCCGCAGGTCACCGTGAAAGCGAAGATCACGCTGAAGCCAGGACAGCCGCACGAGGCCGGTCATAAATACGCCGAACACAATGATGATCGCGCCGCCTATTATGTTCGCCTCGTAGCGGTACCAGAGCAGCAGCCGGCTGATGCCCGTGGCACTCGCGCCGAGAGCAATGAATACGGTCGAGAAGCCCAGAACGAAAAAGACGCTTAGAAGCAGAGCCGGCAACCGGCTTCCATGTGACCGGGTTTTCTCCTCGGTGGGGGCGCTATTACCGGCGACATAGGAAATGTAGCCCGGAACGAGCGGCAGGACACAGGGCGACAGAAACGATATGGCCCCCGCCGCGAGCGCCGTCAGAATCCCGATATTGGAGATCTCCAGCACGGGTCAGCCGGCAGCCGGCGCGCGGGCTTCGGCGATAAGCCCTTGCAGAGTCGGCAGGTCGGTCAGACCGCGGACAATTTCATCGCCGACGAGGAAGCTGGGCGTACCGGTTATGCGCAAATCGCCGGCAAGCGCGAGGTTGCGCTGGATCGCCTCTTCGATCGCCGGATCCTGCATGTCCTCCCGAAGCTGGTCGATATCGAGCCCGATCTGGCGCGCGATGTCGAGCGTCGCGCTTTCGTCTATCGCTCCGGAATGGGCCATCAAGGCTTCGTGGAGGTCTGCGTATTTGCCCTGCTTCTGCGAGGCCAGGGCGGCGCGCGCCGGAAATGCCGATCCGGGGCCGAGAATAGGAAATTCCTTGTAGACGAGCCTTACGTTTTGGTCGCTCGCCTGCATTTCGGCCATCAGCGGTGCCGCCTTTCGGCAATAGGGGCAGTTATAGTCAAAGAATTCCACGAGCGTCACATCACCGGCCGGATTCCCGAGCACGGGCGAAGCCGGATCGTTGAAGATTTCATCACGCCGCTCGCTGATCAGCGTCTACAGCTCGTCCGCCGCGGCGGCCTGCTGACGCGCCTCAAGCTGCTGGACGGACTCGATCAGCACCTCTGAGTTGGCCAGGATAAAGGCTTCGGTCTGCGCCTCGAAGTCGCCGGCCAGCCTGCTTGTGCCGCCGAGGACGCCTGCAGAAACCAGAAGCGCGGCGCCAGCGAAAACGGCCGCGAAGCCTGAAAGCACAAGCGCAGCCATGGCCATGAATTTTGAAGCGGGCATGACTTTTCTGCTCCCTCAGGAAGAAAGCGGCTGCCACGTTTTGCCAGCGTCGGTGCTCGCCAGGAGCTCGCTCTCGTCGGTCACCGCGAATAGGCTGTCCGGGTCTGCCGGATTGACCGCGAGATGCAGCAGTACCCGTTCGCCAAGGCCATTGCTCACCGGATTCCAGTCGAGCGCAGCGCCGGGGCTCTTCACAAGTCCGGAGCCGACGATGAAAGCGTAGACCGTGCCGTCGGGCGCGGTATGAACCATGCTCGCCGGCTGCCCCTGCGGGCCGGTCGGCTCCCATGTCGCGCCGCCGTCGCGGCTGATCATGACGCCGCTCATGGTTCCGGCAAACACGATATCCGGACTGACGGCCGAGGCGGCAATATCGATCACATCGGCCTGCGGTGCCCCGGCGGCGCTCCAGCTTTCTCCGCCGTCGCGGCTGACCTGGATGCCTCCATAGAGGCCGTAGATGACGTTGGGGTCGGCCCGGCTCACATCCATGGCATGGAAGTCGACCGGACCGCCGGCTCCGCTCGCCAGCTGCTCCCAGCTTCGGCCGCCGTCCCGCGAGACGAGAACTCCCATATTGCCGCCTCCGGCCGGATGGCCGCTGGCATACATCACGTCCGCCTCGGTCGGGTGCGGCGTAAATCCCATATAGTCGTTCGTATTCTGCGAGACCTGTTCGGCCGTTCCATCCGCAGAGGTGTGGAAGAGACCATAATGAGTGGCGAGATAGAGCCGGGAAGAGTCCTTCGGATCGACCGCGATCCCGTGAACATGAGAGACTTCCCCGATCGGGATGCTTTCGGCGCCGGCTTGCCACCATGCGGCGCCGCCGATCCCGGCAGCCGCGATCACCGCGATGCCGAGAATTAATGTCCAGCTTCTGCTCATTGCTCATTCCTTTTTGCTTGAAGATTGTCGCGGAAGCCCAACCATCAGAAGATCGACCGGATACGCTCCCAGATCGAAGGAGGCTGCGGTTCCTGGTGCGGGACGCTGGCGTTGACCAGTCCGTTGATGAACAGGACGAGGTTGGTCGGCTCGAAGCCGAGGCCGTGGAAATTCGCGCGCAGCATGCCCTCGCGGTCGATGACATGCGTGACCACGCTGTGGATCTGGAGGCGGTCCTCCGCCGGTGTGAATGTGTGTCCGAACTGTTCGGCGAGTTTGCGGGTCGTGTCCTCGGCGCGCTCCGGTCCGCTTGTCAGGAACGTCCAGTTATCTTCATTAAGACCGTGCGCCTGCCCGTAAGAGCTCAGCACATCCGGCGTATCGCGCTTCGGATCGGTGGTGATCGTGATGAAGGCCACCTGGTCCCGCATCGGCGTGATGTTGATCATCTCCTGAACGCGGGCGATCCGCTCGGCGTGCAGCGGACACACGTCCGGACAGCCGGCGAAGATGAAATGCAGCACCACGACCTTGCCGCGATAATCAGCCAGCTTGACGGGCTCTCCGCTCGCATCCTGAAGCGTGAATTCCGGCGCCGGATCGTTCTTGATCTGGAAGTACTGTTCCTTTTCGAAAAGCTGCTCCTGCAGGCTCTCCAGCGAGTGCGCTCCCGCTGCCGCCGGCAACATCGCCGCAAGTGCGATTCCAATGAGGATTTGTCGCAAACCAATCACGCCCGTTCGCCTCTTAATTGCACAGTGACTTACAGTGGCCCGGTCCGCCTGGGGCGAACCGGGCCGCGATGCTTCGCTTTAGCCAGGGCTGCCGGGCTCTTCTCCGCCATCGGGCGCCTCTTCGCCGGGGGTCATCGCCTGCATCATCTTCGTGCAGGCGCCCATCATCTCGTTCATCTGGCTCATCATGTTCATCATCCCCATCATGCCGCCCTCGCCCTGCATCATGTCCTGCATCTCGTTCGGACTCATCGCCGGAGACCCGGTCTCCGGCGCCTGACCGGGCTGGCTTTGGGCGAGCACCATCGGCACGCCGGCGAGCCCGGTCGTGATGATCGCAGCGGCAATCACTTTGGTCATATTCCTCATTGGACCATCTCCTTGCTTTGGGTTGGGAGCTTTGCGGCGCCGGTAAGCGCCATGTTTGTCTCGGGCAGGCTGTCGCAGTCCGCGCAATTCGATTCGTGGGACAGGAATGGATGAGATTCCGGATCGGCGGTCGCGCGCTGCGCTTGTGAGGCGGCGACATTTGCAGACGCGCTCGCCCCGGCACCGGATTTGGTGCAAGCTCTGCTTACGCAAAGCCCCAGCCCGCACATGACGGCACAGGGGGCTACGGCGATGAGCAGCGGCGCAACGCCCGCTGCTGCAAGCCAGGGCCAGCCGAGCCACAGTGCCGGCAGGGCCAGTACGACGGTCGCCGCGATGAGTCCGCGCCGGCCGCGAAGCTGATATCGCAAGTAGCTGCCGATATCCTGGCTCAAACTTGTCTGACGGGCAGTGCTGTCCATTGTTTCACCTTCGCGTTGGAGGACGGGGGACTGGTGCCGGTAGTCGCAAGGCCGGCCTGAGCGCGGATAAGGGCTTCCATCTCGGGGCTGTCCCATTCCGCAGGACCGGCCCAGCGCCGGATTTCGCCGCCGTCACGACCAATCAGCAGGGTGGTCGGGACGCCAGTGATGCCGAGCGCGCTCATCGCGGCGGCACTCTCATCGAGGTAGACTGCAAGCTCTGCGATACCGATCTCGTCAAAGAACGGCTGGACCGCGCCGAGGCCGCCGCGGTCGATCGACAGGGCGACGACTACAAAATCGGTGCCGCCGAGGCTGGTCTGAAGCCGGTCGAGAGCCGGCATCTCCTTGCGGCACGGCCCGCACCACGTCGCCCAGATGTTGAGGAGGACGGCCCTGCCGCGGAAATCGGCGAGCGATACGGCAGCGCCGGTTGCATCTTCAAAGCTCAGTGCGGGCACGGCTTCCGCGCCTTGAACGCCCGGAGTCTCCTTGCCCGCTTGTGAAGGCCAGAAGAGCAGGCTCGCGGCGACTGATAGCGCCAGCGCGGCCGCGCTAAACACAGCCAGAGAGAGATAGCTGCCGACGGCGGAGCTGGTGGAAGATCCCGGCCTCATGCCCGCAACCTTGCGACCAGCGGCAGAATAATTTCTTCGAGCGCATCTTGCGTCACCGGGCCGATATGTTTGTGCGCGATGATGCCGTTCCGATCGACAAAGGTTTCGGGAACGCCGTAGACGCCCCAGTCAATCGCCACCCGGCCGTCACGGTCGGCTCCGGTGCGTGTGTAAGGATCGCCGAGGCTGTCCAGCCATACGGCCGCATCATCTGGCCTGTCCTTGTAATTAAGGCCGTGGATCGGGACGGCGCCGCTCTGCCGAAGCGCCATAAAGAGCGGATGTTCCTCGCGGCAGGCGACGCACCAGGAAGCAAAGACATTGACGAGCGAGACCTCCCCCTGCAGGTCCTCACTGGAGAGGCCGAGCGTCCGCCCCTGAACCGGAGGCAGTGCGAAGGTGGGGAGGGGCTTCCCGATCAGAGCTGAAGGAATTTTCGAGGGATCGCGCCCAAGACTGACCGCGAAGCCGGCGGCAATCGCGGCGAATATGCCGGCGGGCAACATGTAGACGAACCGACGTCGTCCGGTGTTGACCTGATCCCCGCCCGCATCCCTGGAGTCGGGATGGCTATCGGCGTGGTCAAAGTCCGCGCTGGCGGAACCGGTATCGAACAAGAGCCCGGCACCGGCGATGCCCGCCGTCGATGCGCCGAGGGGCGCGTTGCGCCATGGTGGAAATACTCTCATCCCGTCCTCGAAATGTTCAAGGAAGACCCGGGCTCACCTGCAACTGCAGGATCGCTTGGGTTACGCCTCAACTCCCGAAGGAGCTGGAGCCTGACTACAGGCGAATGTCCGCGGGCGGACTCCGCCTGTCAGCTGAGGATGATCGGTCTCGGAGGATAGGGATCGGGGCGGCTGTCAGCGCCGGTGAAGGACTGCTCGGCAGGGAAAGCATACCGTGCCTGGCG
>JACCSN010000119.1 GCA_013812985.1 Hyphomicrobiales bacterium
GCAACCACCGGCTCTGCGACGATCGGCACGGCGCCGACGGGCCGCTCCTGGTCTCCGATCCCGGGCACATCAACGATTATTCGCGCTGGTTCGTGCAGGCCGTCCAGGCGCTCGGCGAGCCGTTCAATCACGATTTCAACGGGCCGGCGCAGCGCGGCGTCGGCTTCTACCAGTTCATGAACAGGAGCGGGAAACGCTCAAGCGCCGCTTACGCCTTCATCGCTCCGCTCGCCGACAATCCCAATCTGACCGTCCGGCTGAACGCCTCGGTGCGGCGCATAGAGATCGAGGGCGGCGCCGCGACCGGCGTCACGTATCGCGACGCCGAGGGCGCCGAACGGCGGGCCTTCGCTGACTCCGAGGTGATCGTGGCGGCCGGCGCGCTGGTCACGCCGCAATTGCTCATGCTGTCCGGCATCGGCCCCGCCGACCAGCTCAGGACGCACGGCATTCCGGTCATCGCCGATCTCCCCGGCATCGGCGAGAACCTGGTCGATCATCCGGAGGTCCCGATCATCGCGATCGCCAACGGGCCGCACGGCTACTATCGGCAGGGCGTGGGTTGGCGAATGCTTCGGAACGGCCTGCAGTTCAAGCTGTTCGGGACCGGGCCGATCACCTCGGCGGGCGTCGAAGCCGGCGCATTCGTCAACCCGGCGGACCCCAATGCCGAACCGAGCATCCAGGCGTTCTGCGTGCCGATCGTCTACCTCGATCGCGATACATTGGGCCTGGTGGAGGATGCTTACGGCATGACCATCACCACGGTCGTGGTGAAGCCAAAATCGCGCGGCTTCGTCCGGCTGCGTTCCCCCGATCCAGGCGACATGCCGCTGGTGTCGCCCAATCTCCTGAAGGACCCGGCCGACGCGCGCGCGATGATCGAGGGGCAGCGCTTCTTCCTGCGCGCATTCGAGACGAGCCCGCTTCGCGAGCGGATCGGCCGCGTCGCCATTCCCGACCCGGGTGATCTTAGCGACGAGGCGCTCATGCGGCACTGCCGGCGCTTCGTGAAAACCAACTACCACCCAAGCGGAACCTGCCGCATGGGAGCGCCCGGCGACCCGCTGGCCGTCCTTGATTCCAAGCTCCGCGTCCGCGGCGTGGAAAACCTGCGCGTCTGCGACCTTTCCGCCATGCCGAACATCAATGCGGGCAACACGAACGCGCCGGCGATGATGATGGGAAGCAGGTGCGCTGAGTTCGCATTGGGTTATGATGTAAAATGAACAGCAGCCAAGCAAAGCGGCTTCTCGCTCGGAATGGCTGCAGCTTTCAGACCACCAAAGGCGGTCACCTGATTGTTCGAAACGGCAACCGTAAATCGGTCCTGCCAATGCACGGCGGCAGGCAGGAAATCGGAAAAGGCTTGTGGTTGTCGATTCTGAAGGACCTTGGGCTAAAGGAGTGAGTCATGCGCTATCCGGTCGAGTTCGTCCCGGAGGACAACGGTACGATCACGGTCTACGTCCCGGATATTCCCGGCTGCCACACCTTCGGCGGCGATCAATCCGAGGCGCTCGCCCGAGCGGTTGACGCGGCGGAAGGAATGCTTGCCGCGATGATTCAAGACGGAGAGGGTATCCCTCCCCCGAGCGGCGCGGAGGGCCGCGCGACCATCGCAATTCCTGCTATCAGCGTTGCCAAGATCGGTCTGTATCAAGCTCTGCGTGAGGTCGGGATGGAGAAGGCTGAGTTGGCGCATCGGCTCGGCTGGCAATTGCCCGAGATGGATCGTGTTCTTGATCTAAACTACCCGGCCAAGTTGGAGCAGGTGGAAGTTGCGCTTCGGGCGCTGGGCAAGCAGCTCGAGGTTCAGGTTCTCGACGCCGCCTAGGAGCAATTCTCTCCCTAGATCGTCAGCGCCGAGAAAACCTTGTTGTTTTAGAATCCTACCTTCGCCGAAATACAAACCGTTTGCGCGCTTTCTTACAAAATCTCTTGATTTTCGCTCCGGTGACGCCGGTCTCTTCGACAACGCTCTTCAAATAATGCCGAAATCGATTTCTGCAAACCCGGCTTGCAAATCGAAATTCAAGAAATCCGCGTTGTTTGAAAGTGGCATCCGTCTGTCGACGTTTCGCTTTCATCCCGTGATAGCCCATTCGATTCGCTGCACTCCTTGCCATATCCAAAATCCATTTGGGATCGCGATTTCCCGAGTAATAGAACCTCACCGAAAATGAGTCCGTCATAATCTTAGGCCTTCCTGAGTCTGGGTGGAGTAATTGTTTGATTCGGAAAATTAAGGAATTAAAAAATACCTACTCTCTTTAGGGCTTTAAGCATACACTAGTAAGAAGTGGCTGGCAACACAGGCATGTTGTAGCTCACTTAATGGCTTTAAACACTAGGCTCGGATCGTGTCCAGCCCCTTCCAGTCGAATTCAATCCCATGCCCCGGCCGATCCGGGGCCAGCGCAAACCCGTCCTCAAGCTTCAGCGGCTCGGCGATATAGCGGTCGAGGCCGAAGCCATGCGCTTCCAGATACGAGCGGTTCGGCGCGGCGGCCAGCAGGTGCGCGGTGATGTCATGCGCGCCGTGCGAGGTCACCGGCAGGTTGAAGGCTTCCGCCAGGTGCGCGATCTTCATGAAAGCCGTGACCCCGCCGCAGTTCGTCACGTCCGGCTCCGGATAGGTCACGCCGCCGGAAGCGATCAGGTGGCGAAAATCCCAGATTGTGCGGAGGTTCTCCCCCGCCGCGATCGGCAGGCCGCCGTCGCGCACGACGCGGGCGTGGCCGGCTACGTCGTCCGGCGAGATCGGCTCCTCCAGCCAGGTGAGATCGTAGGGCCGGAAGGCGCGGGCGGCGCGGACGGCCTCGTCGACGCTCCATTTCATGTTGGCGTCGACCATCAGCGGAAATTCCGCGCCGAGATGCTCGCGCATGGCGGCGACCTTCTCGACATCCTCGGAAAGCTTCTCGCGGCCGACCTTCATCTTGATGGCGCGAAAGCCCTTGGCGAGATTGCCCTCGGTCTGCCTGATGAGCTCGTCCGGCGAGAGCTCCAGATCGATGCCGCCGGCATAGCAGGGCACGCGCGGGTCGAAGCCGCCCAGGAGCTTCCAGAGCGGCAGGCCGGCGCGCTTCGCCTTCAAGTCCCAGAGCGCCATGTCGAAAGCGGAGATGGCGAGCACGGTCGGACCCCCGCGGCCGCCGTAATGCAGGCCCCACCAGAGGCGGTTCCAGAGGAACTCGATCCGGTTGGCGTCCTGGCCGGCGACAATCTCCGGAATTTCGCGCCGGAGGATGTCGTGGATCGCGCCGCCATTCCGCCCCACGGTGAAGGTGTAGCCCATGCCCTCGGCGCCGTCGGCGTCACGCACCCGCACTGTCACCAGCTCGAAATCCCGCATGACGCCGTGCATGGAATCGGTCAGCACATGGGTCAGCGGCACCCGGTAAAAACCGGATTCCAGCGAGTCTATCGCCGCCATTTCGCCTCTCGTGCCGTGTTGGCCATGCCCTTCAAGAGGCTGACGCCGATGCGGTCCGCCCGACAAGCTTGGCCTGCAGCACCACCACGACCAGCAGGAACAGCCCGCGGATCACCGATTGCCAATAGGCCGACAGGCTGATGAAGCCGCGCCCGTTCTCGAAATTCAGGATGTTGAAGATGAGCCCGAGCAGGAGCACGCCGGCGAGCGTGGTCTCGACCGAGCCGTTGCCGCCGGTGAGCGGCGTGCCCCCGACCACGACCGCGGCGATGGCGAAAAGCTCCCAGCCGACGCCCTCGATCGGCTGGCCCGCGCCGAACTGGGCGGCGAGGACCACCCCCGCCAGTCCCGATAAGGCGCCGCTCGCCACATAGGTCAGGAATTTCACCCGCTCCGCCGGCAGCCCCATCAGCCGCGTGGCGTCCTCGTTGCCGCCGATGGCGAGGACGGTCCGGCCGAACGAGGTAAAGTTCAGCACGACCGAGCCTAGTCCGTAGCAGCCGAGCGCCATCCAGGCGGGGATCGGGAAACCGAGCAGATTGCCCTGGCCAAGCTCCGTGAACCCGCTCTCGTATGACACGGAGACCGACTGGTTCTTGGCAAGGAGCAGCGCCGCGCCGCCGGCCGCCAGCATGGTGGCGAGCGTCGCGATGAAGGGCACGATGCCGAGCCGGGTGATGACGAAGCCGTTCACCAGCCCCGCCGCGAGCCCGGCCGCCATGCCGGCGATAAGCCCGGGCACGAGCCCGTAGGGCGAGGCCAGCGCCGCCACCACGCTGCCGAGCGCCGCCACCGCCCCGACGGAGAGGTCGATGCCGCCGGTCATGATCACAAACGCCATGCCGAGCGCCACCAGCGCGAACATCGAATTGTAGCGCAGGAAGGACAGGATGTTGAACTGCCCAAGGAAATTGTCGTAGCGCCAGGCGCCGAAGGCGATGAGCAGGATGAGCGCCACGACCACGCCGTAGCGGCCGAACAGGCGAAGCGGCATGATGTCGGGGCGGGTCATCGGAGGGCAATCTCGATCGGCAAGGCAGCCCTCCTCTCCCGGG
>JACCSN010000623.1 GCA_013812985.1 Hyphomicrobiales bacterium
CGGCAATTTCCCGTCCTCGGCCGGCTCGATGCCGAAAACCCGCCAGGTGAGACCGTCCCGCAGAGGCTCGCCGGACTCGATCAGCCGCGCTTCCAGCATCAGCCGCTTCACTCCCATCGAAAAAGGGCCGGCCGGCGCTCCGTCGACGCTGGGCGCGTAGGGAACCGGCGCGGCGAAATCCTCCGGCGGGGAATCGATGCCGAAGTCGTCCTCGGGCGCGACCATCGAGGGCGCGAAGATGTCGGAGCCGGCGTCCTGCGCCGACGCGCTCACCGGCGCCGCGATCAGCAGACATGCGAGGAGACGCGCGACCCGTGACATGGAGGTGATCTCGCTCCGCCAGATGGCTTGTTGAGGACACGTCGTGGTAAGCCCGCCGGTGGAGCAAAGGCAAGACCGAAGGTCGCAAGCATGGAAGATCGGCTGGTCCACTATCTGAGAACCCGCCGGACAATTCCCGCGGCGCAGATGGCGGAGCCGGGGCCGGACGCCGCGACATTGCGCGCCATGCTGGAGATCGCGGCGCGGGTGCCCGATCACGGCAAGCTCGCGCCATGGCGTTTCACCATCTACGGCAGAGCGGCCCAGGCGGAGGCCGTCGCCGGACTGATCCGTATCGCAGACCGCGCTTCCGACGAAAGGGAGCGGCGCTACCGGGCCGACAAAGCGCGCGGCTTCGCCGCCGCGCCGTTGATCGTCGGCGTTGTCTCCGCGCCAGTGGCGGACCATCCGAAGATCCCGCTCTGGGAGCAGCAGCTCTCGGCCGGCGCTGTCTGCCTCAACCTGATCCATGCCGCGCAAGCCCATGGCTTCGCCGCGCAATGGCTGACCGGCTGGTATGCCTACGATGAGGAGGCGGCGCGCTGGCTCGGCGTGAAGGATGGCGAACGGGTCGCCGGCTTCGTCCATATCGGCACGCCCACCCTGCCGCCGAGCGAGCGCGACCGTCCAAACGTGGGCGCCATCACAAGCTCTTGGCAGCCCGGCTTTGCGTCTAAGCCGGCATAGCTGCCGAACCGCGCCTACGAAGCGTTCCGGCCCGCCCGAGCGAGCAGCCGCTCCGCCGATTTGAGGTGCGGGCGATCGAGCATCTTTCCGTCGAGCGAGGTTACGCCGAGGTCGCCGAGTTCGGCGAAGGCCGCGATCACGCGCCTGGCCCCGGCAATCGCGCCCGCCGCCGGCGTGAAGGCCGTGTTGATGACCGGCACCTGTGACGGATGGATCGCAAGCTTCCCGGCGAAGCCGTCGCGCGCCGCCTCCGCGCACGCGGTGTTCAGTCCGTCCAAATCGCGGAAATCCGTGTAGACGGTATCGATCGCCGCCACTTCGGCTGCCGCCGCGCCGAACAGGCATAGGTTGCGCACCAGCGCGAACGGGCTCGTCCAGTCGCGCCCCGAACGAGACGCGAGCGCGCCGATTTCCGCCGACAGGTCCTCCGCGCCCCAGGCAAGCGCTGACAGGCGCGGGCTCGCCCCGGCATAGGTCCCGCAACCGAAGACCGCGGCAGGAGTCTCGGTCGCGATGGCGATGATGCGCGTGCCGCCGTCCGGGAGGTCATGCAGGGCCTCACGCGTCGCCAGGCGCGAATCGAGAAGCGCGACATCGGCGCCGCCGCTGGCCTTGGGAAGCACGATCCCGTCCGGCGCGCCGGTCATCACTGCATCGAGGTCGCCCTCACTGAAACGACTGCCCACGTCGTTGATGCGCACAAACAGGCGAGGGCGCTCCGCTACCGGGCGAACCTCCTGCAAATAGGCCAGCGCGACGCGGCGCGCTTCGCCCTTGTTCGCCGGGGCGACGGAATCCTCCAGATCGACGATCAGCGCATCGGCGCCGCTCTCGAGCGCCTTCTGGAGCTTGCGCGTGCTGTCGCCGGGGACGAAGAGCAGCGACCGCATCATGCCGGCGCCTTGCGCATGAGGGCCTGCCGCCGGCAGATCGCCACCAGCGTGTCGTGCTGGTTGAAGGCCTTGTGCTCGAACTCGACGATCCCGGCATCCGGCCGCGACTTCGACTCGCGCTTGGCGACCACCTCGGTCGTCACATGCACGGTATCTCCCTGGAAGAGCGCGCTGGGGAAGCGGACCTCCGTCATGCCGAGATTGGCGATTGTGGTCCCGAGCGTCGTGTCGTGGACGGAGATGCCGATCATCAGGCCAAGCGTGAACAGCGAGTTCATCAACGGCTGGCCCCATTCCGTCTCCGTCTCGCAGAAATGCCGGTCGAGGTGCAGCGGCTGCGGGTTCAGGGTCATCGTGGAGAAGAGCACGTTATCGGTTTCGGTCACCGTGCGTCGAAGCGCGTGGTGGAAGGTGTGGCCGACCTCGAACGCCTCGAAACGCAGCCCAGCCATACCGCCCTCCTTTGAGCGGCGAGACTATCCGGTCCTGCGAATTCCCGAAAGGGCGGCGCTTGGCAACGAAGCGTTAAGGCTCTCTGTGCACGATCCGTTAAGGACTGGCCGCAAAGCGGAGGATCTCGCAGCCGATGACCGCGATCGTTGAGCGATTCCTGCAATGGGCGCAGACGGCTCCCGTCTGCCGGCGCACGGAAGCGGCCGCGGCGCTGGCGCGCGCCTATCTCCTGTCGCCGCTCGATCCCGATCAGCGCGACCAGGCGGAGGCCGCCATGACGGTCCTCCTCGATGACGGCGCGCTGGACGTGAGGGTGGCGCTCGCCGAGGCGCTTTGCCGGAGCGGCGAGGCCCCGCACCACATCATCCTGTCGCTTGCCGAGGACAAGCCGCCGGTGGCGGCGCTGGTGGCCGAGCATTCGCCGCTCATCCTCGACAGCGAGCTGATCGACATGGTCGGCAGCCGCGAGGAAGCGCTCCAGCTGGCGATCGCTCGCCGCCCGTTCGTCTCCCGTTCGGTGGCGGCCGCCATCGCCGAGGTCGCTTGCGAAGCAGCCTGCATCGCGCTCCTGGAGAACGGCGGGGCTCGCATGCCCCGCTTCTCGCTCGACCGCGTCATCGAGCGGCACGGCGGCTGCCCCGAGCTCCGCCTCGTGCTCCTGCAGCGTGAGGACTTGCCGCTCGACGTCCGGCAGGTGCTCCTGGCGCGGTTGACGGCATCGCTCCGCGATCTCGTCGTCGAGCACGCATGGCTTTCGCCGGAGAAGGCCGACGCGGTCACCCGCGACGCGCGCGAGCGGGCGACGATCGCCGCCGCATTCGAGGCGCCGGCCGACAGCATGCCCAGCCTGGTGGAGCGGCTGCTGCAAGGCGGCGAGCTGACGCCGGCCTTTCTGATCCGCGCCGCCGCGAGCGGGCAAGCGCTGCTTTTCGAGACGGCTTTGGCCCGGCTCGCCGACGTGCCGCATGCGCGTGTGCGCGCGCTGGTCGCGGCGGGCCGCACCGCCAGCTTGACGGCGCTGCTGCGAAAGTCCGGCCTGTCGCCGAAGACCTACCCGGTCTTTGAAGCCGCCGTGAAGGTGATCCAGACGAGCGATCCGCAGGATGCGTCGAGCGATTACCGCCGCGCTACGCACCTGATCGACGCCATCGTCACGATCTACGAGCGGCGGCCGGATCGCGAGCTGGACCAGATCCTGGCGCTGCTGCGCCAATTCGCGACCGAGGCCAAGCGCTCGGCGGCGCGCGGTTACGCCGAGCAGGTCCTGCTGGCCGCTTGAGGAACGCGGACGGCGCTCAGTAGCGGAACTGCTCGGCCAGGATCCGGTCGTCCCAGGAATGGTCCCGGTCGAACATGATGAGGCAGGCGGATTGGCGGTCGATCGCGATGCCGACCTCCAGAACGCTCTTGAACTCGATATGGTCGGCGACCGCGTTGACCGGGCGCTTCTCCGGCTCCAGCACGGCGATCGCAACCTTGGCCTGATCGGGGAGGAGGGCCCCCCGCCAGCGGCGCGGGCGGAACGGGCTGATCGGCGTGAGCGCGAGAAGCGGCGCGTTGATGGGCAGGATCGGCCCATGCGCCGAGAGATTGTAGGCGGTAGACCCGGCCGGGGTGGCGAGCAGCACGCCGTCGCAGCTGAGCTCCTCCAACCGAACCTGGCCGTCAATGGTGATCCTGAGCTTGGCGGCCTGATAGGACTGGCGGAGCATCGACACCTCGTTGATGGCCACCGCCGAGAGCGTGCGGCCGTTCTCGACTTCGACCGTCATCCCGAGCGGATGAATCGTCTCCACCTTCGCGGCCGCGAGACGCTCCATGAGCTCTTCGGGCCGGTATTCGTTCATGAGAAAGCCCACCGAGCCGCGGTTCATCCCGTAGATCGGCTTGCCGGTGTTCATGTAGGCGTGGAGCGCCTGCAGCATGAGGCCGTCGCCGCCAAGCGCCACCACGATGTCGGCTTCGCCGGCAGGCACTTCGCCGTAGCGCGCGCTGAGCAGCCGGGCCGCGTCGGCCGCGTCCGGCGCGTCGCTGGCGAGAATGGCGATCCTGGTCATGTTGTTGGGAACGGAGGCTGTGGGACCATGGCGTTGAGGGCTAGCATGAAGCCGGCGCACCGCAAACGACCATGCCGGAGTGACTGGGGTCTCAGGCGCAAGCGATCCCAGCGGAGCGTTAGCGATTTGTTAGCCATCACAATAGATCGCGCCAGCCGGCGACGTTCTCCCGCCGCAATCGCCGCGGGTCGCGGCGCAACAGTCGAGAAGTCTTAATGGGCGTCCGCGTAGAGAGGATTCGGCGCGGTGTTGACGGGAGCGTCGCTGCCGCGGGTTGCTTCCGTGCGGGTTAACTCTGTCCGGATTGATCCCTAGCGCGATGGTTAAGTTTTCGTTAAAGTCCGTGGTTGTCAGAGAGCCGGCTGCAGGACCGTGGCAGCGGCTTGCGTTCTGAGGAGAGGGTGATGGGTAAGCTGAATATCGGCGTTGAAATCCGGGATTTCGACCTGGAACGGATGGGGTTCTCGCTGTCGGTGCTCGACGAGAGCAAAAAGCGGCAGTCTTCGGAAGCCTATCTCAGGATGACGCTGACGGAGCTGAATACTTTCCTTAAGGCGCTGAAGGCGGCCGGGGATGACATCGACGTGTCGACGGTGGAGCCCTCCGGCGTGAGCAAGCTCCCGACGGTGAAGGTCCAGCGCAACCGCGACGCCGAGGGCGCGCCGGGCGGGGCCAACTTTAACGCCGAGAAATTTGTCGCCGCGGAATAGGTGTTCGCAGGGAGCCGGCGCTCGATAGGCGCGGCTCGCTTTCGCTGCAATAAGCCCGTCGCGCCTGCGATGGGTATCGCGCGCCTCGGCTCGGGTTCGGTGAGGAGGCGGTGACTAGACGGAAGCGCTTGGGGCGCCTCCGTCGGTAGCCGCTCGACTGAACGTCAAGAAACGCGATTCGGACACGTCCAGTTTAGAAGCGGAAATCCGCTCTAGCAGCCTGACCGGCTCGACTGATACGTGGACGCGTAGTTCCCACGACCTTTCTGGTAGGTGTAGGAGGAGTTCCTGTTCCCGCACTGGTCGGTATAGGCTTCGTTGTAACGCCCCTTCTGATAGATCGAGGCTCTGTTGCGCCGACCCTCTTGCCAGATCGCGGCGTCATTGTAGCGCCCGTATTGCTCGATGCCCGCTCGGTTCCAGCTCCCGCGGCCATCGCGGCCGCCGGCGTTTGCATCCGTCATGGGCGCCAGGGCGACGAGCACCAGGGCGCCGAGGGATATGATCACGCTCTTCGACTTCATAGGTCCATTCCTTCTTCGGACCCCACTCCCCGTTTCCTCTGCGCCGTTAACCATAAGGTCCGGCGCTGAACCCGATTTGAAGGGCTTGTTGTCTGGCGTTCAGCGATGCGCCGGCTTGCTATTCGTCATGGACGCCCGGACGACGGGCGCGTGGTCCGCTTCCTCGCGAACGGCGAGGGCTTGCTCCTGCCGCCGCAGAGCCGCTTCCGCCTCGCCGATGTAATCGCGCCGGAACGGGACGGCGTCCTGATGGCGCGCCAGCTGGAGCTGGAAGATGAACAGCCGGTCGTGACGGAAGGCGGCCTCGAAGGCGGCGAGATAGAACTCCCACATCCGGCAGAAGCGCTCGTCGTAGAGCGCGGCCGCTTTGTCCCAGTTCGCCACGAAGCGTTCGCGCCAGGCTTTCAGCGTCCAGGCGTAATGCATGGGCAGGATCTCCAGATCCTTGACGAGCAGGCCGGCCTGCTCCGCCGCGGGGAGGACTTCCGACAGGGCCGGAGCATAGCCGCCGGGGAAGATGTACTTCTCAACGAAAGGCTGGTGGGCGCCGATCGGCCGGGGGCGTCCGATCGCGTGCAGCAATATCACCCCATGCCGGCGCTCGAGCAGGGAAGCGGCCTGGCGGAAGAAGGCCGGGTAGCGCTTCCGCCCGACATGCTCGAACATGCCGACCGAAACGATGCGGTCAAACGGGCCGCTGACGCGGCGATAATCCTCCAGGCGAAACGTCACACGCTCGCTCAGGCCCTGTTCCGCCGCGCGCCGGTTGGCGATCGCCAGTTGCTCTTCCGACAACGTGATGCCGGTGACCTTCGCGCCGGCGACCTCGGCGAGATAAAGCGCCAGGCCGCCCCAGCCGCAGCCGATGTCGAGCACATGCGCGCCCGGCTCCAGGAGAAGCTTTGCGGCGATGTGGCGTTTCTTGGCGAGCTGCGCCGCTTCCAGGCTCTGCTCCGGGTCTTCGAAATAGGCGCATGAATATTGCCGGTCGGGGTCGAGGAAGAGCTCGAAGAGCCCCGCCTCCAGATCGTAATGGTGGGCGACATTGCGTCGGGCGGCCTCCGGCGTCACCGCGCCGGCGATCCGCTCCCGCGCCGTGCGGAAGGCGGCCAGCGCCGCGACATGCGGCGCGGCCAGACGGCGGAGGCCGTTCCGCTTCAGAAGGGAAACGAGGTCGAAGACGGAGCCCTCTTCGATCATCAGCCGCCCGTCCATGAACATCTCGCCGAGTTTTAGCGCCGGATCGAGCGCCACGGCCCGCTCGGCGCCAGCATCGGCGAAGCGGATTGCAACCGGTTCCTGTGACGCCTCGCCATACGCCGCGACGCGGCCGGAGGCGTAGGTCACGCGAAGCGCGCCGTTCCTGACGAGACGGGCGAAGGCGGAGGACAGCAGCTTTTCCATCCGGCAACTAACAAACGCGAACGGGCGGAATGGCAAGCGGTCGGCGCTGGCGAGGCGCGCGCAAAGCTTTGTTTACCGCTTTGCCGACAATTAGCGGGGTCGCGGCGCTCCAAGCTCGCCTTTGCCGGGAAGTGAATGCCTACCAACACCGTTCTCCACCAAGCCGTCAGGGGCGTCTTGCTCGCCGCCATGGCCGGCCTCGCCGCCTGCGGGACCACCGGCAAGAAGCAGCGGCAGGGGAGCCATGACCGCGAATGCCTGGCGCGCGCCATGTATTTCGAATCGAACCGGTCCTCGGACGAAGGCATGCTGGC
>JACCSN010000642.1 GCA_013812985.1 Hyphomicrobiales bacterium
ACCTGGGCGACCTTGACGAAAAGCCCCTGCCCCATCTCCGTGCCGCCATGGTTCAGATGGACCGAGCCGTCCTTGTAGACATGCACCAGCGCGCCGGCCTGGTTCAGATGCGTCGTGGTGAAGGAGATGCCGAACTTTACGGGCGTCAGCGCGATGCCCTTCTTCAGGATCGGGCTCGCGGCGTTGAAAGCCCGGATCGACTTGCGGCGAGCGCGATAATCCGACGATGCTTCAAGCTCGTCGACGAGTTCGGAAATGACGCAGTCGGTCACCTCCATGTGGTAGGGCGTGACGCCGCCGCCTTCCGCCGGGTAGAAATTGAGCTTTCGCACCTTGAGCGGATCGCGGCCGAGCGCGAAGGCGATCTCGTCGATGACGCGCTCGATCCCGGCCATGCCCTGCGGCCCGCCAAAGCCGCGGAACGCCGTATTGGATACGGTGTTCGTTTTCATCCGCCGCGAATGGATGACCGCGTTGCTGAGCCGATAAGCGTTGTCGGCGTGGAACATGGCGCGGTCGGCAATGGCGCCCGAAAGATCGGCGGAATAGCCACAGCGCGCCGCCTGATCGAAGCGAATCCCGAGGATACGGCCCTCGGCGTCAAATCCGACATCGTAGTCGAGGCGGAATTCGTGCCGCTTGCCGGTCAGCATCATGTCGTCGTCACGGTCGAGCCGGAGTTTTGCAGGCCGGCCTGTCTTCGCCGCCACCAGCGCCGCAATCGCCGCGAAGAGCGCCGGCTGGCTTTCCTTGCCGCCGAAACCACCGCCCATGCGCCGCACCTCGACCGTCACGGCATTGTCCGGCAGGCCGAGCACCTTGGCGACGTTGTGCTGCACTTCCGTCGGGTGCTGGGTGGAGGAATGGACCAGCATGTCGCCGCCCTCGCCCGGAATGGCATAGGCGACCTGGCCTTCCAGATAGAAGTGGTCCTGCCCGCCGACGTGAAGCGTGCCGGAGATGCGGCGCGGCGCAGCAGCCAGGGCGGCTTCCGCGTCGCCCAGCCGCATCTCGTGCGGCGGCAGCGTCGGCAGATCGGCATCCGCCGCAAGCGCGTCCTCGACCGTGATCAGCGCCGGCAGATCGTCGTATTCGACCCGCGCCAGCAGGGAGGCGGCGCGCGCTGCATCCAGCGATTCGGCCGCGACGGCGAAGAGCGATTGCCCCGCATATTGCACCACGCCCTCGGCGAAGACCGGATCGTCGTGAAAGACCGGGCTGGCGTCGTTCTCGCCGGGAATGTCGCCTGCCGCGAGCACGCAGGCGACGCCAGGCGACTTGCGGACTTCCGAAAGGTCCATCGTGACGATCCTCGCGTGAGCGCGCAGGCTCATCGCGACGTAAATCTGAAGCGTCCCGGGCAGCTCCGGGATGTCGTCGACATAAACCGCCTCGCCGGAGACGTGCCGCGTGGCGCTGTCGTGGGCGACTGGCCGGCGGACGCCGCCGCGGATCGCCTTGTCGTGCGAAGGCCGCTGGTGCGGCACGGAGGTGATCGTGCCGGCGGCGCCGCGATCCTGGATGAGCGTCTCATCCATGCGCGAGCTCCAGGACGCGGGTCGCGGGCCGATCCGGGCCGCTCTGCTCCAGGCAGAAGCGGCGCAGCAGGTTTTGCGCGACTTTCAGCCGATAGACGGCGCTCGCCCGCATGTCGGTGATCGGCGCGAAGTCCTCGATCAGCGCCGCGGCGGCCGCTTCGACAGCAGCGTCGTTCAGCGGACGGCCGGTCAGCGCCGCCTCCGCCGCGCGCGCCCGCTTCGGCGTCGCCGCCATGCCGCCAAAGGCGATGCGAGCCTCCTCGACCGACCCGCCGCGCAACCCGATGCGGATCGCCACCATCACGGCCGAAATGTCCTGGTCGAAGCGCTTCGAAATCTTGAAGCAGCCAAAGCGCACTTCTTGTGTCAGGCGCGGAACGAAGACCGCTTCGACGAACTCGCCCGGCGCACGGTCCTGCTTGCCGTATGCGAGGAAGAAGTCTTCCAGCGGCAGCTCGCGCCGCGTGCTTCCGCGCCGTAGCGTCAGCCGCGCATCAAGCGCGATCAGCGCCGGGGGAAGATCGCCGATCGGCGAGCCGTTGGCGATATTGCCGCCGACGGTGCCGGCATTGCGGATCTGGATCGACGCGAAGCGGCGCATCAGCTCGCCGAGATCGGGATGCATCTTCGCCAGCGCATCCGTCGCGGCGCGATGCGTGACGGTTGCTCCGATCGCGAGCCCCTCCCCAGTTTCGGCCACGCTGGATAACTCGGCAATTCTCGAAACGTCGACAAGGGTGTTCAAAACCCGATGCTGCTTGGTGACCCACAGGCCGACATCCGTCGCGCCGGCGACGAGCACCGCGTCGGGATGCGCCAGGTAAATGCCCGCCAGCTGATCGGCGGAGCAGGGGATGAAGACCTGCTGGTCGCGATGCTGGTATCGCAGCATCGTTCCATCATCGAGCGCTCCGAGCCTCCTGGCGGTGAGACCCTGGGCTCGAGCGCTCGGCCGTCGCGCCGCTCCCGCCTGCATCCCCGCCTCGATGATGGGCCCGTAACCCGTGCAACGGCAGAGATTGCCGGCCAGCCAGTCCTTCACCGCCTGCCGATCGGTGAGCCGGTTCTCCAGCAAGCCGGCATAGAGCTGCATGACGAATCCCGGCGTGCAGAAACCGCATTGCGAGCCGTGAAGCTCCACCAGCGCCTGCTGAACGGGATGGAGCGCGCCACCCTGCGCTTGCAGATCTTCCACCGTCAGGAGTTGCCGCCCATGCAAGGCCGGCACGAACTGGATGCAGGAATTCACCGCCCGGTGCTTCAAGCCGCCGGCTCCGTCCGGCTCGGCCAGCACCACCGTGCAGGCGCCGCAATCGCCCTCCGCGCAGCCTTCCTTCGTTCCCGTCCGCCGCTCATGCCGCCGCAGATATTCCAGCACGGTCAGCGTCGGAGATATGCCGGCCAGCGCGCGCTCTTCCTCGCCGAGCAGAAACCGGATCGCCTCCGCCATCAGCTGCCCCGGTAAGTGGAATAGCCGAATGGCGAGAGGAGCAGCGGCACGTGATAATGCGCCTCCGGATCGGCGATGCCGAAGCGGATCACCACCCGGTCCAGGAATTTCGGCTCCGGCAAGGAGAGCCCGAGCCGGTCGAAATAGTCGCCGGCCTCGAAGATGAGTTCGTATGTCCCGGCTGTCAGCGCTCCTCCTTCCAGGAGCGGCTGATCGCAGCGGCCTTCGGCATTCGTCACGGCGCGCGCCGCCTCGTCCCGCCCGGCCCCTTCCCGGAACAGGCTGATGGCGAGCCCCGCGGCCGGCCGACCGCGCGCGGTATCCAGCACATGCGTGGTCAATCGCCCCACGAAGCCCTCCCGGTGGAGACAGGGACCAGAATCTTGCTGTAGTTCATCAGCGCAATATGAACCCAAGGCGCGCGCCCCGGAAAGGGGTCATGCCGCCGCTGGACGGAGCGGGACTTTGACGCAGCCGAGCATGACGACTTTCGAACCGCTCCCGAGGGACATGAGCCTGCTGGAGTTCGTAGCCCGCTTCGGCGGGGTTTACGAGCATTCGCCCTGGATCGCGGAGGCTCTGTACAGGCGCGGCCTCACGCCCGCTGAGGACACGCCGGACGGCCTGGCCGCGGCCATGGCGGACGTGCTGTCCGGGGCGGATAACGATTCCAAGCTCGCGCTGATCCGCGCCCATCCCGATCTGGCCGGGCGCGCCGCGATCGCCGGAGCGCTGACCGAGGCCTCGAAGACGGAGCAGGCCGGCGCCGGCCTGGACCGCTGCTCACCCGAGGAATACCGCCGCTTCCAGGCGATGAACGAGGCCTACAAGGCAAAATTTCGCTTTCCGTTCATCCTGGCGGTGGGCGGCAAGACCCGGCACGATATTCTTGCCGCGTTCGAGGCGCGTCTCGGCAATGACCGCGACACGGAGTTCCGCACCGCTCTGGAGCAGATCGATCGCATCGCCCGATTGCGGTTGGATACCATGGCTGACTAGAAGCCGCTGGCCGGAGCAATCTCACTGCGCATCTACCTTTTCGGCGAGCCACGCCTTGATCAGCGACTGATACGGCATGTCCCGCTTGTTCGCGGCCACCTTGATCCGTTCCAACAAGGCAACAGGCAGACGCAGCGAGATCGCCTTTGTCGACGGCCGCAGGTTCGGAAAGCGTAGAGGTTGGGCCGTAGTCCAGTCGACGTATTTGGTCGAGTCGTGAGTCTCCCAAAAGATGCGTTCCTCTGCTTCGCTACCGAAACTCGGGATCGGCTCGCGCTTTTCCGTCATTGAAGGCTTGGCCATAAGAAAGCGCGCTCCTTCCTGTTCATGTCGCGGGCGGAGATCACCCGGATCAGTCTTCCATCCTCGCGCAGCGTGAAAGTGACATGAAGATGCCGCCCGTCATCAGTCCGCCCCAGCGCGTGGAAGCGGAGCTCGCTATCGCTGTGCTTCCTGTCCTGCACCACCAGCAGCGGTTCGTTCAGAAAAACCTGTTCCGCCTGCCCTTGGCTGACGGCATGCTTTTCGGCGCTCTTTCGGCTGTTGCCATCATCCCAGTCGAAGCCTTCGATCCGCGCGAGATCGATCATTCCCGTGTATATAATCAGAATATACGCGGCGTCCAGCTACTCCGCCCGCGTCATCGCGCGTCGCAAGAGAGACGGCGCTCTTCCGGCCGATGGCCCACTCAGGGTGCGAGTTCAGACCTGCGCGACTTCGCGGGTTTCCGCTTGACCAAGAACAGCGTCTAACGCTTTCGTTGGTGGGTTCAACACCCGAGATCACGAGAGCAGATGGCCGAATATTCAATCTGGTCCGTGCTCCGAAACGGGCTGTCCGGCAACAAGGGCTGGCGGCCCGCCTGGCGCAAGGCCGAGCCGAAGCGCTCCTACGACGTGATCGTCGTGGGCGGCGGCGGCCACGGCCTGGCGACCGCCTTCTACCTCGCCAAGGAGCAGGGCATCCGCAACGTGGCGCTGGTCGAGCGCGGCTGGATCGGCCAGGGCAATGTCGGCCGCAACACCACGATCGTGCGCTCCAACTACCTGCTCGACGCGAACGCCCACTTCTACGAGTGGAGCCTGAAGCTCTGGGAGGGGCTCAGCCAGACGCTCGGCTACAACGTCATGTTCTCCCAGCGCGGCGTCCTCAACCTCGCCAACACGCCCGGTCAGCTCGACAATTTCGCCCAGCGCGGCAACGCGCTGCGGCTGAACGGCATCGACGCCGAGCTCCTGACGCCGCAGGATATCGCCAAGCTCTGCCCCGGCCTCGACCTCAGCCAGGAGGCGCGCTTTCCGGTGGTTGGCGGCCTGCTTCAGCCGCGCGGCGGCACGGCGCGCCACGACGCGGTCGCCTGGGGTTTTGCACACGCGGCGGACCGCCTGGGCGTCGACATCATCGAGAACTGCGAGGTGACGGGTTTTGTCCACGAAGCCGGTCGCATCGTCGGCGTGGAAACCAGCAAAGGCACGATCCACGCGCCGAAGGTCGGGGTCGCGGTGGCCGGCATGACCTCGGAGGTGATGCGCAAGGCCGGGGTAGGGAAGCTGCCGATGGAAAGCCACATCCTGCAGGCTTTCGTAACGGAGCCCCTGAAGCCGCTCGTCCATTGCGTCGTGACCTTCGGCGCCGGACACATGTATGTGTCGCAATCCGACAAGGGCGGCCTCGTTTTCGGCGGCAACCTCGATTATTACAATTCCTATGCCCAGCGCGGAAACCTGCCCGTCGTGCACGAGGTGGCGACCGAGCTCCTCGCCGTCTTCCCCAACGTCGGCAAGGTGCGGCTCTTGCGAAGCTGGGGCGGCGTGATGGACATGTCCATGGACGGGAGCCCGATCATCACCACCGGGCCGCTGCCGGGCCTCTACCTGAATTGCGGCTGGTGCTACGGCGGTTTCAAGGCCACGCCAGGGTCAGGCTGGTGCTTCGCCCATACGATCGCCCATGACGAGCCGCACGAGCTGAATGCCGCCTTCACGCTCGATCGCTACCATCAGGGCCGTCCGATCGACGAGAGGGGCTCCGGGCCGACCCCGCGACTGCATTGATGGATTGCGCATGAATGCTTCCCTCACCGACGTTGATTGGTCCGCTCTCCCTCCGCCGCCGGACGATGGAGCGGCGCGGCATCTCTTCGGAGCGCGCCTGCCGCCTCTCGCGCTTCCGGCGACCAACGGACGCGATATCCACCTCGGCACGCTCTCCGGACGCGGCGTCGTCTATCTCTTTCCGAGCATGACCGGGCGGCCCGACCTTCCATCGGCTGACTGGAATCTCATTCCGGGGGCGCGCGGCTGCACGTCGCAGAGTTGCGCGTTCCGCGACCACTTTGCGGAACTGCGCCGCCTCGGAGTGGATTTCCTTTTCGGGCTTTCGACCCAACTCACGGCGGAGCAGAGGGAAGCCGCAGAACGATTGCACTTGCCGTTTCCCATCCTCTCCGACGCGGACCTCTCCTTGGCCAGAGCGCTGAAATTGCCGACGTTCGAGGCGGCCGGCCGTAGCTTTCTCAAGCGCATGACCTTTATTCTGCAGGGATCCCTTATCGAGCACGTGATCTATCCAATTTTCCCGCCGGACCGTAATGCTGATGACGTGATCGCCTGGTTGCGCGCTCACGCGGCCGGTCGTCCAGTCGCTCTCGACGCCTCGCGCTAGCACAGCCGCATCTCATGCTGATCCCCTGCCCCATCTGCGGCGAGCGTGACCACGGCGAGTTCACCTATGGCGGCGATGCCACGATCGAGCGGCCGGACATCGCCGACCGGGACGCGGCGCGCTGGGCGGCCTACGTCTATGATCGCGGAAATCCACGTGGCCCCCATTCGGAATACTGGCACCATGTTCACGGCTGCCGCCTCTGGATGGTGGTGTACCGCGACACCCAGACGCATGCGGTCGGCGAGACGAGGCTCGTCGGCTCCTGGGCCGGCGCGGAGACCCGCTGATGGCCGGCTATCGCCTGCCGCGCGGCGGCGGCAGGATCGACCGCTCGCGCGGGATCCGCTTCAGCTTCGACGGCGCTTCGGTGGGCGCCTTCGCCGGCGACACGGTCGCCTCGGCCCTTCTCGCTTCGGGCCGCACGCTGGTGGCCCGCTCGTTCAAATACCACCGGCCGCGCGGCGTCTTCACGGCGGGTTCGGAAGAGCCGAACGCGCTTGTGACACTGGGCGCCGGCGGGAATACGGAGCCGAACGCCAAGGCGACGATCGTCGATGCCGCCGAAGGGCTCGTCGTCCGCAGCCAGAATGCCTGGCCTTCGCTCGGCGCCGACATCGGCGCCGCCGGCGGCTTGCTCTCCCCCTTCTTCGCGGCCGGCTTCTACTACAAGACTTTCATAGGGCCCTACCGCGGGGCCTGGATGCTCTATGAGCCGTTCATCCGCCGCGCCGCCGGGCTGGGCCGGGCAAGCTTCGAACCCGATCGGGACCGCTACGAGACCGGGCACGTTTTCTGCGACGTGCTCGTGGTCGGCGGCGGTCCCGCCGGGCTGGCGGCTGCCCTGGAGGCGGCCGACGCCGGCGCACGGGTCATCCTGTGTGACGACAATATCGGCGTGGGCGGCGCCCTCGATCTGGAGGATGGCATCCAGGGGCAGAGCGTCGCCGATTGGCTGTTCGCCACGATCTCGGCGCTGCGCGCCTTTCCGAACTTCCAGCTCCTCACCCGCACGAGCGTCTACGGCTATTACGACGGCAATATCCTCGGAGCGGTCGAGCAGATCCCGGCTGCCGCGGATGCCGGGAGCCGGACCCGCCAGCGCCACTGGCGCATCCAGGCCAGGCGCGTCGTGCTGGCGACCGGGGCGCTGGAGCGGCCATTCGTCTTCCCCGGCAATGACACGCCGGGGGTGATGCTCGGAACGGCCGGCCTCGCCTATGCCCGCCGCTACGGCGTCGCGGTCGGGCGCGAGGTCGTCGTCTTCACCAACAACGATTCCGGCTGGACGCAAGCGGCCGCGCTGTCGCGGGCAGGCATTCAGGTCCGCGCCGTCGTCGACCCGCGCACCGCGGTTCCGGGCCGCCCGGCCGCTGAGCTTTCCGAGGCTGGCGCTGAGTTCCTCTCTGGACATGTCGTCACCGCGGCGAACGGCGGCAAAGCGCTGAGCTCCGTGCGGATCGAGGTGTTCGACGCCAATACCGGGCATATTTCCGGAGCGGCGCGCGACATGCGTTGCGATTCGCTTCTGGTTTCCGCCGGCTGGAATCCGCTCGTCCACCTGGCAAGCCAGGCCGGCGGCCCGCCGGTTTACGACGAACAGCTCGCCGCCTTCCTCCCGGGCGAGCCGCGCGAGGCCTGGCGGGCGGTCGGGGCGATGGCCGGAACTTTTGGCGCGGATGACGCAGCCGCCGAAGGCAGGATCGCCGGCGCGGCGGCCGCGCGCGAGCTCGGCTTCGAGCTGCCCGGCAAGGAGAGTTCCGGTCGGGCCGCCGCAACGGAAGGAAAACGGCGGAACGCCGACAATCTGCTGCCGCTCTTCGAGATTCCTGCCGAGGGCAAGGCCTTCGTGGACCTGCAGAACGACGTGACCGCGTCGGATGTGCGCCTGGCGCGCCAGGAGGGCTTCGAATCGGTGGAACACCTGAAGCGCTACACGACGCTCGGAATGGCCGCCGACCAGGGCAAGACCTCCAACCTGAACGGCCTGGCCATCCTGGCCGCCGCGCGGAAAATGCCGGTTCCGGCAGTCGGCACGACCCGGTTCCGCGCGCCTTACAATCCGATAAGCCTCGGCGCCCTCGCCGGCCGCGCCCGCGACGGGCATTTCCAGCCGCTCCGCCGCATGCCGCTCCACGATTGGCACGTCAAGGCCGGCGCGGACATGATGAATGTCGGGCTGTGGCAGCGCCCGCGCGCCTATCTGTGGGAACGCGAGACCCTGGAGCACGCCTATGTGCGCGAAGCCCGCGCCGTCCGCCAATCGGTCGGCATCACGGATGTGTCGACGCTCGGCAAGATCGACGTGCAGGGGCCGGACGCCGCGACCTTTCTGGACCGGGTCTATACGAACACCTTCTCCACCTTAGCCGTCGGCAAGGCGCGCTACGGGCTGATGCTGCGGGAGGACGGCTTCCTGTTCGACGACGGCACGACATGGCGCCTCGCCGATACGCGCTACCTGATGACGACCACCACGGCGAACGCGGCTCTGGTCATGCAGCACCTGGAGATGCTCCTGGCGATCGCCTGGCCGGAGCTCCGCGTTTCGCTCGCTTCGCTGACCGATCACTGGGCCGGGATAGCCGTCTCCGGGCCGAACAGCCGCGCGCTTCTGGAGCGCGTCGTCGACGACATCGACGTAAGCGACGCCGCGCTGCCCGTCCTGGCCGTGCGGGCGGGACAGCTGTCCGGCTTCCGCGTGCTCGTTGCGCGGCTTTCGTTCTCGGGCGAGCGGGCCTACGAGGTCTATTGCGGCGCCGATTACGCCCATGCGGTCTGGGAGCGGCTGCTGGCGTCGGGCAAGGACCTCGAGGTTGTGCCTTATGGCCTGGAAGCGCTGGGAACGCTGCGCATCGAGAAGGGCCATATCACCGGCTCGGAGATCGACGGCCGCACCACCGTCCACGATATCGGGCTCGACAAGATGTTCTCCATGAAGAAGGATTTCGTCGGCAAGCCGCTAGCGCTGCGTCCGGCTCTCACCGACCCTGGGCGGAAGCAGCTCGTGGGGCTGAAGCCGCTGGACGGAAAAGCCGTTCTGAACGGCGCGCATCTGGTCGCCGGCGCCGACCCCAAGCAGCCGGGCCGCAGCCAGGGCCACGTCACGTCCATGTGCTACAGCCCGGCGGTGGACGGCTACATCGCCTTGGCGCTCGTGGAGCGCGGAAGAGCGCGCCACGGCGAGACGCTCCATGCGGCCGACCCTCTCCGCGGCGGCCACGGCGCGATCGAGATCGTCGACCCATGCTTCTTCGACCGCGACGGGAGCCGCATGCATGGCTGACCGCCGCCCCGCCCTCGCCCATCTCCCGGCGTCCGCGCCGGGCCGAGCCGCCCTTGTGCTCCGCGAACTTCGCCCTGGCTCGATCGTCCAGATCGCCGCCTGGCCGGACACGCTTGCATCGGTTCAAGCCGTGGTCGCGGAAGCTCTGGGAATTGCGGTTCCCCGCACCGGAACCAGCGCCGCCGCCGAGGGAATGGAACTCCTCGCCATTGCACCCGGACGGTTCCTCGTTAGAGCTGAAACGGCAGGCTTGGCCGAACATTTTGAGAGCGCCCTTGCGCCCTCCGACGGAGCGGTGACCGATCTATCGCATGGCCGGGCGATCCTCAGACTTGAGGGAAAAGCAGCGGCATCCGTCCTCGCCAAGGGCGTCGCGGTCGATCTTGAGCTCGGCGCTTTCCCGCCGGGCCGCGTCGCGCAAACCGCGATCCACCACATCGACGTCACGATCTTCCGGCGCGCGGAGGACGTGTTCGACCTCTGGGTCCTGCGCGGCTTCGCGGAAGCTTTAGCCGAATGGCTGCTCGATGCGGGCGTGGAGCTTGGGATCGGGTTTGGAAACGGATAGCCCTGACATGACACAGCCGGTGACCTGTTCGCGCGACGTCTAAGCTCGTGTGTATTGACACTGTGGATACATGATTTCATAGTCCTGCAGTCGAAAACGTCAGTCAGCTTACGTCCTGAAATTGGAGAAAGACATGAATACGGGCCCGGCCGAACCGATTCCCTCCAGGCAAACGGAACCCCGGTCTCGCAGCGCAGCAATCAATTTGCGGATCGAGCCGGGAACGCGCGACCTGATCGATGCCGCGTCGGATGTGGTGGGCAAATCTCGCACGGAGTTCATGGTCGACAGCGCCCGCCGGGCGGCGATCGACATCCTGCTCGATCAGCGCCTTTTCACGCTCGATCCGGAAAAGTTCGACACTTTCGCTGCCGCGCTTGATCAACCCCCGCCTGCCGGACCAAAACTCAGGGCCCTGATGAAGAAGCGCCCGGCATGGGAGAAATAGAAAGCGACGCCGGGCGCCTGCATGCGCCCGCGCCTCTCAAGGCGATGCATGATCTGAGCCATTTCGACTGCGGCAATCCGTTGCTGAACGACTGGCTGAAGAAAAGTGCAATGAGAAGCGAAGGCCGGACGGCCCGAACTTACGTCGCATGCCAGGGCACTGGGGTCGTTGGTTACTATTGCATCTCCGCCGGCAGCGTCGAACGCAAGTCTCTACCGCCGAAGATCAAGAGGGATCAGGGCTTGCCCCACGATATTCCCGTAACGATCATCGGGCGTTTGGCTCGCGACATCCGCTACCGCGGGACCGGCCTTGGGGCTGATCTGCTCCGCGATGCCATGATACGCATTCTCAGCGCGTCGCAACTCGTCGGCATCAGGGCCGTCCTCGTCCATGCCCTCGACGATACGGCGAAGCAGTTCTGGAAGGGCAACGAGTTCATTGAGTCCCCATTAGGGTCCCGAACGTTCTACCTGCCGGTCGAATTGATAGCAGACGCCCTCTGAGGCTGCACAGAGCCCTCTTGAGGCGGATACGCATGACTTTGCCTTTTTTCTCCTGCGGGCCGATCCTTGTAAACAAGCGGCTTATGCAATCGTCAGCGCTTCCCCTTTCACGGCGGCCTGTTCCGGTATCCCCCATTCGCGCCCGGCATTCGCCAGGAGGCACCAGAAGTAATCAGCCATCGACCAGCGGATGAAGAGCTGGAACGCCAGCCCGTTGTCGTCCGCACGCTCCATCGGCAGCCAGATCGTCGCGTTGGCCTTGCCGAAGACCGAGCCGGTCGCCATTCCCGCCGGAAAGGCGCGCGGATGCAGGTCGAGAGTCGTCAGCTTCATCAGCAGCTCGCGGGCTTTGACGCCGGCGACTTCGATGACCGTGTGGTAGTCGCTGGCATCGACCAGCTGATGATGCGCGCCGGCGAGCGCCGCCTTTGCTTTGGCGTGAAGTTCGCTCGCCGCGCCCGGCGCCGTCACCAGCATCCACTCATCCGGC
This sequence comes from Hyphomicrobiales bacterium, assembly GCA_013812985.1. The sequence goes on from JACCSN010000642.1 coordinate 11,950, forward strand.
CCCATCCACAGCAAGGCGGTGTCGCCGGCGGCCGAGCTCGTCATCGGATCAAATGGCAGGCCGAGGCCGAGGACGCTCCTCAGAGGCTCGACGGCTTCGTGGCGATCGGCGCGCAGGATGAACTTGCCGAGGAACGGCCGCTCCGCCATGCGGACCGCGCCCGCCTCCGCCTCGATCGGCGCGCGATGGCCGAGCGGCGACCGCCGGACAGGCAGGCGCAACTCAGCCATCCGCCGGCTGCCGGGCCGCAAGGAAATCCGTCCCGGTCACCAGCACCGGAACCGGCGGGCCGTCGCGGCGCGACACCCAGAGCCGCACCCCTTGAAGGCTCGCCCCGCCTTTCACCATGGCCATTGCGATCGACCTGCCGGCGTTCGGGCTGAAATAGCTTGAGGTCACATGTCCCAGCATCGGCATCGGCGGGGCGCTCTCACCTTCCGTCGCGATCACATGGGCGCCTTCCATGAGCACGAAAGTCGGATCGTCGGTGAGGAGCCCAATCAGCTGCTTGCGGCCTTCCCGGCTGGTATCGGAGCGCGACAGCGAGCGGCGGCCGATGAAGTCGCCGGCCTTTTTGACCATTCCGCCCAGTCCCAGATCCCGCGGCGTCACCGTGCCGTCGGTCTCCTGCCCGACGATGATGAACCCCTTTTCCGCGCGAAGGAGGTGCATGGCCTCGGTGCCGTAGGGCGTGATCCCGTACCCGGCCCCTTTCGCCATGATCTCCTCCCAGAGCCACAGGCCGTAAGTTGCCGGGATGTTAATCTCGTAGGAGAGCTCGCCGGTGAAGGAGATGCGGAAGACGCGGACCGGGACGCCGCCGATCTGCGCCTCGCGCCAGGTCATGAATTCAAAGCCGGCCGGATCGGCGTCGAGATCGTCGCAAAGATCCGTCACCAGGCGGTGGCATTCCGGCCCGCAGAGCGAGGCGACCGCCCATTGCTCCGTGACCGTCGTGAGATAGACGCGCAGCTGCGGCCATTCCGTCTGCAGGTAGTCTTCCAGCTTGGAAAGCACCCGCGCCGCGCCGCCGGTGGTGGTCGTCATGTGGAAATGGTCGTCGGCGAGACAGGTTGTCACCCCGTCGTCCATGACCATGCCG
>JACCSN010000692.1 GCA_013812985.1 Hyphomicrobiales bacterium
GAGCGCGCCGGCGTCGAGCTTGGCGCGCAACGCCAGCCCGAGCCGGCGGCCCATATCGCCGAAATCGCGCGTCTCGCGGCCATAGACGAACTCGGCGACGCCGCCGGAGAACATGATTCCGCCGACAGGGCCGAGGTCGCCGAGCGGCTCGGTGAGGTGCAGCGCCGCGACGGCGGCCGGCGGCGGCTGCTGGCCGAGCGCCGCGACGAGAGCGGCGGCCATCCAATCCGCCACGCGGTCCATCGCTTCCGGAGCGGCGTGGTCGCCGAGCTCCCAATCGAACCCCGCTGCGGCCGCCAGCCGCCGCCCCGTCGGCTCCAGCCTGACGATCCGCCCCTCCTTGTCGACGACCTGCAGCCGCCCGCCGATGTGGATCGCCGCCGTCTTGAGCACCCACCCGCCCTCAACCAGCGCAAGCTTGGTCGTGCCGCCGCCGATATCGACGTTGAGGATGCGCTTGCCTGCGTCGTGGGAGACCCGCGCCGCGCCGGAGCCGTAGGCCGCCAGCATCGCCTCCATGCGATGGCCGGCGGTGGCGCAGACGAACTCGCCGCCCCCCTCCGCCAGGAGCCCGGTGATCGCCTCGGCGTTCTCGCGCCTGAGTGCTTCGCCGGTGAGGATGACCACGCCGGTGTCGATGTCGGCCGTGCCCAGGCCCGCCGCCGCGTAGGCTTCGTCGATTATGCCGCCGAGCTTCGCCTCATCGATCCGCTCGCCGCGATAGGGCGTCAGCGCCACCGGCGACTGATAAAGGGTTTCGCGCGAGACGACGTGATAGCGGCTCGACAGCTCTTCGCCGAGCCGGCGGAGGTGGATGCGCGAGAAAATGACCTGCGTGCCGGCGGAGCCGATATCCATGCCGACGCTGGTCAGCCGGACGTTGTCCTGGAGAAAGATGGCGTTCTCCTCGATCGGCCCGGGATCGATGTCGTCATGGTCGTGGTCGACGTCCGGCCCGTGCTCATGAGCGCCGAACAGGCCCTCGCCGTAGAGGTGGTCGGCGATGGAGTGCCGGCTGTTCGGCGGCTTTTCTCGGCCTGACATTTCCGTCTCGCCTTTAAGCCCTTCCCAAACTCAACCTCATCCTGAGGAGCCGCGTGAGCGGCGTCTCGAAGGATCATCCAGGGTGCGCTGGAGGCGAAGCGTGTTCTGCATTCTCGGAACGGCCCCTGGACCCGCCTCAGATCTTGAACGCTTCGAGCGTCTCCGGCGCGAAGAGCTCTTCCGGCTGGAGCTGCCGTTTCGAGAGCCCCTGCTCGAGATGGTAACGGAGGAAAGTCGCCAGCACCTCGCGGTTCTTCTCAAGGCCATACGGCCAGAAATCGTCGCCCATGTCGCGCCGCGCCTCTTCGTAATGCGCGTGCGCCCAGGGCAGCATCGCCTTCTGCGCCGCCGTTTCGGCCAGATCGCGATAGGTGAGCATCTGGGCTTGGGCGAACGCCTTGAACAAGGACTGCGCGACCCAGCGGTTCGCCTCATAGACGTCGCGCCGGATAACGACGGTATGCATGATCGGAAAGATGCCGGTCGAGCGGAAGTAGTCGCGCTCCACCGCGCGGTAGTTCTCGAACAGCCGGCGGACCTTCCCGCCGTCAGTGAGATAGGTGGATGGCGTGCGGGCGGTGAACAGCGCGTCGATCTCGCCGTCGCGCAGCATGGATGCAAGCGTCTGTTCCGGGCCGATCCGCTCGACCCTGATGCTTTGGGGCAAGTCGAGCTTGATCTTCTCGGAGCGGTTCGGCTCCTCCTCGCCGCCGGTGACGTGGGTGACGGAATCCACCGGGACGCCGTAATGCTCGGCGAGGATGCCGCGGATCCAGACCGGCGCGGTCATCTGGTATTCCGGGCTCCCCGCCCGCTTGCCGATCAGGTCCTTCGGCTCGGCGATGCCCGCCCCCGCGTGAACGAAGATCGAGGCGTGGCGGAAGAAGCGCGACGGGAAGACGGGAATGGCGACGAAGGGCCTATCCTCCTTGCCTAGCGAGACCGCGTACGAGGAGAGCGACATTTCCGCGATGTCGAACTCCCTGTAGCGGAGCATGCGGAAGAACGTCTCCTCCACCGGCATGGAGAGGTAGGTGAGGTCGATGCCGTCCGGCTGGACGGTCCCGTCCGCGAGCGCCCGCGTGCGGTCGTAGTTCCAGCAGCCGAGCGTCAGCCTGAGTTTTGACATCTGGTTCGCCTGCCAAATCCAATTATACCGAACGGGGTTCGAGCTTGCAAATCGGGTGCGGGACCTTTCGCCGATGGGAGCTCAATGCCCTTGCCGCGATAAGCGCGGGGATGCTGGCGGCAGGGACGGCGTCGAAGCTCGCAAGTTTCGGACCGTCGTGGGCCTGATCAGCCGGCAGATTGGATGTCGATGACTCATGAACGGAGAGTGTTCAGTTGTTTCATGTCACCCTGCCAGGGCCTACATATCTCGCACGCAAGCCCATAATCCTTTGTTCAAGCGCCCAAGCTGATCAATCTCTGACGGTTGCGCCGTGGCGATATCAAACGCATTGTACGGCCTCAGGGTTTGCTGCGCGAATACATGTTTCCACATCTTGCCCCAGGCGCGACGGGCGAACTTCTCTCGCTCGAGAGAGACGTGTTCCTCGATCTGTTGATACAGCGCCTCGTCAACGCCTTGAAAGGGCGGCTCCGGCGTTTCTTTGGCGACTAGTCTGAAGAGCGTTTTCTTCAACGAATTCTGCTGCTTTAAGGACAGGGTATTGCCGCGTTTCTTCACTCTTTTCATCGTCGCGAGGGCTGCCTCAATCGCGATCGGCCCCACGGATTCGTTGACGCGCTGTTCCGGCCCGAGATTCACGATGTTTTCGGATGACAAGCCGATTTCGGAAAGCAAATGGCGGACCACGCCGTCGCGCCGTACTTGCTGATCATATGGAAGAAAGCGCATCGCGATCCCCGGATCGCGCGCCAACGTCCTGTATGATTGATAATTGCGAAGCGATGCGTCCATGCGGCCCTTCGTCACCTCCTTTATTGATTCTCCCACTTTGAAGCTTTTGACGTTCTGCGCATAGGATGCATTGATCAAGTCGACGTCCGACCTGACGTAGATGATGATCGAAACCGCGCGGCGGTACTCCTGAAAGAGACTGATGATGCCGCTTCGACTACCTTCCCTCCCGAGGATGCTCGACAGGTATTCGGCTGATATGATGACGTCACAATCGGAGTTGCTGGTAAGTTCTTTCTCGAGCTGGCTTCGGGCGTCGTTGCGTTCACTCGCCGTCCGGCTTAATAATTGCAGCACCAATCTTCCGTGGTTGCCGCTGTTGCCCAACCCAGTCGCGGGATACAGATATCCCAAGCGCAGCAACGCCTCCCGATGGTCGGCGCAGAACCTTTGGACCGCTGATGTCCCGGTCTTGTGCTGCCCGGCATGAAGGATGATCCGTTTCAATTGGAGACGCTCGTATCTGATGTAAACTTGTAGATTGTTGCCATACCGACCCTTGGTTTCGTGGTCTAGAAATTTCGTAATGCTTGTGCAGGGCGGTCGCGTCGCGATATCGCGCGAGAATTGCAGGCTCCAAGAAGGGCGGCGCTGTTGGGTTTTTCGGGGTTGTGTGCGACGGTGCTCAATCTCGGCGGCGCGGTCGTTGCAAGTCAAGCCCCGCCGGTCAGTAGAACTGGTCGAAATGCACCTGGTCCGGCGGGACCCTCATCTCCCAGAGCATGGCCTGCATGGCCTTCGCCATGGCCGGCGGGCCGGCGAAGTAGATCTCGAAGTCCGGCAGGCGTTCGCCGAAGATCTCGCGGGTCGCCTCGTGGATCAGGCCGGAGCGGCCTTCCCACGCGCCGCCTCCCTCATCGTCAGGCCGGGAGACGCAGGGGTGATAGTGGATGCGCTCGCCGAAGCCCGGCAGGTCGCGAAGCATCGGCTCGCCGCAAATATCCCGCGCCGCCCGGCCGCCATAGACGAAGTGGATGGAACGGCCGTTGAGCGTTTCGGCCCTGGAAGCGGCGCGGGCGATGGAAACCATCGGCGACAGGCCGGAGCCGCCGGCCAGGCAGAGAATGTCGCGCGGCCGCCCCTCGCGCAGATACGCCATGCCGTAGGGTCCGTCGGCGTCCACGACGGCCCCTGGCTGGAGCGTTTCGAAGAAGTGGCGCGACCCAAGGCCCTGCGGCACGAGCTTGATGAGGAAATGCCATTCCGCGCCGCTCTGCGAGACGTTGCACATGGAATAAGCGCGCGCGCCGGTCACCTCCGGCAGGTAGAAGAGGGCGTATTGGCCGGGCAGGAAGGGCGCCGGCTCGCTCAGGCGGAAGCGGAATTCCCGGATATCGTGCGTGACCTCCGAGGCCTCGAACATCTCCGCCTTGAGGCGTTTTGGCTGGTGCCGGCTTTTGTAATGGTCGCTGAGGCTGACCCTGACGCGGCACTCGCCGAGCGGCTGCGCCTGGCAGCCCAGATAGCGGTTGCGCTTGCGGTCCCGCTCCGTCCAGGCCGGCGCCGCCTCGCGCCGATGAACGACCTCGCCGGAAAGGAGCTCGAAACGGCAGCTGCCGCAGGCGCCGACATTGCATTCATAGGGAAAGCCCAGCCCGGCCCGGAGCGCGGCGCGGAGGACGCTGTCGTCGTCCGGGCAGTCGTAGGCCGTCTCGCTCGGGAGAATGGTGATCTGAGGCATATCGCTTCGCGTTCCCTAACCTGCCGCCCGCGCTCGCACGCGGTAGCCGAGGCGCGCCGAGATCGCGTCAGCGGTCCGCACCACGTTCGGCGCGAACGCGGCGATGGCTTTCTTCGACAATCGCTGCACCGGGCCGGCAACGCCGACAGCCGCGACGATCGCCCCAACGCCGTCGCGGACAGGGGCGGCGATGCAGCGCATCCCGATCTCGCTCTCCTCGTCCTCCACCGCATAGCCACGCTGCCGAACCTCGCGCAAGGCGGAGCGGAGCCCGGCTGGATCAATGTTGGTGCGCGGCGTGCGCGCCGTGAGCCCGCTCGCGATGACGACCTCCACGACGTCGTCGTGCTGGTAGGCGAGCATCGCCAGCCCTTCGGCCGTGCAATAGGCGGGCTTGCGGACGCCCACATCGGAACGGGCGCGGACCGCCTGCCGGCTCTCCAGATTGTAGACGAACATGATCTGGTTCTGGTTCAGGATGGCGAGGTGCACGGTCTCGTTGGTAAGTTCCCTGAGCTCGACCAGAAACGGCTTGGCCTCGTTGGAGACGTTCATGCGCTGGCGGACCAGCGCGCCGAGCCGGAACAGCGTGATGCCAAGCCGGTATTTCTCGTTCTCCGGGTTCTGCTCCAGAATGCCCTCGGCGACGAGCGTGACGGCCAGGCGGTGCACGGTGCTCTTGGCGATGCCGAGCCGTTTCGAAAGCGCGCTGACGCCGATCTCCTCCTCCTCCTCGGAGAAGGCGTTGAGCAGCCGGAAGGCGGTCGCGACCGAGGAGAGCCGCGTCTTGCTCTCCGGCCCTGAGCCTTTCGGGAATTCGACCCGCTTGTCCATCAGCCGCCCCTACCCGGAACGGGACGAAGGCTGCTGGGCTGACAAGTGTGAGGACCGTCGATCAAGTGACGAGTTCCCGGACCGGAGCTTGCCTCTCTGCCTCCTCGGAGGCAGGCCGCGCAAGGAGGGCCGCAAGTTCCTCGGTTGCCCGCGAGGCGGGCCGACCCTGCGTGATGATTGTCAGCCCGAAGCTCTCCACATCGGCCGAGCCGCCCGGCGCCGGTCGGCCCGCTTCGATCGCGCCTCCCGGCGAAAGCTGGAGCGTTCGGAGGCCGTTTGCCGTCCGGACGAGTCCCTTGGCGCGCAGAAGCGGGCGGTCCCAATCGGCATGCAGGGCGCGCAGCGCCTGAAGCAGGTCGTCCAGGATCACCGGCCCCGGCAGATGCAAAAAGTCGCTGGAGACGCCCGGGGTGTGACGGTCGTGCGCTTCAATCTCGCCCGACATTCCGATCTCCGCTGGGCGGATGAGCCGGGCGCCGGACGATGTCGCCTGAAGAGCCGTAAGCACGGCGGCCGCGGGCAGATCACCTTGCGCGGAGAGCAGCAAAGGCGCCGCTCGATTGACCTCCGCGAGGGTAGAGCGAGCCGCTTCGATCTCGCTCGCTGTTGCCGTGTCGGCGCGCGTGATCACGATGACGCTGGCCGCCGCGAGCTGCGCCCGTATCTCCATGAACTGGGGGAGCAAGCGCATGCCTTCGACCGCATCGAACGTGGTGACCACTCCGACCGCCTCGAAGCGCTCCGCTACCAGTGCGCTATCCCGCAGGTTGCCCAGAATCGAGCGGGGATCGGCGATGCCAGTAGTTTCGATCAGCATCCACGAGAATCGCGGCGCTTTGCGGTGCAGCCGGTCCCAGAAGAGCCGCTCCAGCGTCTCGGTCAAGCCCTCCGCGGCCGTGCAGCAGGCGCAGCCGTTCTCCAGCAGGACGGTCGTTTCCGATGCGCCAGCGAGGAGGTGGTGGTCGAGCCCGATTTCGCCGAGCTCGTTGACGATCACCATAGCATCGCGGAATTCCGGGCTTTTCAGCCAGTTCCGCAGCAAGGTCGTCTTGCCGCTGCCGAGGAAGCCGGTCAGGAGGAGAAGAGGGATCTTCGAGGTCTTGGCCACGGTCAACGTTTGGCTCGGCTCGGTTTCGTACGCAACTCTTCTCTCAAGCGCGGAGCGCCGTCAGCATGGCGGCGACGTAGTCGTCCTCGCCGGACACGACCAGCATCGGCGCATAAGGCCGCAAGGTCTTCAGGGTGCGCGCCACGTCGTCCTCCGTGCTGGTTGCGCCGGTGAGAAGCAGCCCGGTGATCATCACGCGCTTGAGCGAGCAGGCGTCGGCGATGAGCGCCGCCGCCTCGGCGCTCTCCCCGGCGCCGACGATCATCACGACCAGATTGGCGGCGCCGATCTCCTCGACCAGATCGCGACGCTCTCCGGCGAGATCGACAAGGCTGGCCTGGATGGGAGCCCCCCGTGGGCGGTTCGGATCCCAGTCGGCCGAGACCGAAGCGAAGAAGGTCGCGTTACGCCAGCCTCCATCGGCAAGCTCCCGCACGACCGCCACGCTTGCCAAGTCGAGCGCCACGACCTTGACGGCGCGCGGCGTCGAGTTCGGGTGGTCGATGCGGAAGCCGGCTTCCTTCGCCGTGCTCATGCGGGCCGATTCGCTCAGCATGCTCATGCGCTCCAGGGATCGACGGTGCAGTGGACGGCCGCTTCGGCGCCCTGCCCGACCAGCGTTTTCAAAGCCGCGTCGACTTGCGACAGCGGGAATGTGTGGGTGCTCATCTCGCGGATGTTGTGGCGGTTGGCCGCAATCATGCCGAGCGCCAGCTCGACAGATACGTAGCTGTGGCCGCGCATGCCCTTGAGCGTCAGGAACTTGGCGATGACCATGTCGCTGTCGAATTCCGGAATCTTCTTGCGCTTCTGGCCGCCCAGGATCACCCGCCCCTTCTTGCGCGCCAGCTGGACCGCCGAGGCGACCGATTGCGGCCCGCCCGACGCGCAGTCGATCACCAGATCGGCCATATGCCCGCCAGTCAGCTCCGCGACTGTTTCCAGAAGGTCTTCGTTCTCGATGTCGATCGTGTGATGCGCGCCAAGCCGCTTGGCGAGATCCAGCCTCCGTTGATCGGTCGGTGAAGACAGCCCCGTGACGATGATCAGGCTCGCCCCCGCTTCGCTCGCCGCCGCAGCGCAGCTCAGGCCCTGCTGGCCGGGACCCTGGATCACCACGACGTCCCCCGGTCCGGCGCGGCCCTGCAGGTAGGCCCATTCGATGCCGTTGGCGAGCGGCAGCGCCAGCGCCGCGTGCACCGGCGAGACGGCGTCCGGAACGCGATGGAACACGGTGTTCGGGTGCAAGAACTGGAACTCGGCGTAGCCGCCCCAGAGGCCCGGCTCCACGCTGACCGGCGTCGCGCCGTAGCGGAGCCCGCCGCTGCGCCAGTCCGTCGCTTCGCAGAGCCGGAAATCGCCGGAACGGCAGAACTCGCAGTGCCCGCAGGGAACGTATTCCTCCAGCGCCACGCGATCACCCTCCTTCACGCCCCAGCGCCTCAGCGCCTCCGCGCCGGCGGATGCGATCGTGCCGACCGTCTCGTGGCCGAGGATCATCGGCCCGCGCGAGCGCG
>JACCSN010000693.1 GCA_013812985.1 Hyphomicrobiales bacterium
CGCCAGGACGGAGGGAAGGCGCTGTGGGAATCTGAGCTGGCTGAATATGTAGATCGGGAGCGTCTGCTCCGTGCCGCTGAGAAAGAATGCCAGAACGACCTCATCGAAGCAAACCGTGAAAGTCAGCAGCATGCTTGCAAGGACGCCGGGCAATGCCAGCGGAAATGTCACCCTCCAGAAGGTATGCCAGGCATTCTCACCGAGGTTGTGGGACGCCTCCTCAAGGCTTCTGTCGAACCCTTCAAGTCGCGACAGCAATGTCAAAGTGGCGAAAGGCACGCAGATGAGAAGGTGCCCGGCGCCCACGGTGTAGAGGCTCAGCTGGATATCCAAGAAACGCCGGAACATGATCAGGAGCGCAATGCCGAACACGATTCCCGGCACCACCAGCGGAACAGCGATCATTCCGGTCACAAAGCCGCGGCCGGCGAAGCGGTATCGCGTGAGCGCGCGCGCGGCCGGCAACCCGACCGCCGTGCTGACCAGGGCAACTGCGGATGCCAGCTTGAGGCTGTTCAGGCCGGCTTCGAGGAGGAACCTGTTGCCGAACATCTGCTCGTACCATTGCAGCGTGAACCCCTTCAGCGGGAACGCGACGTAGATCGAGTCGTTGAAGGAGAATATCGGGATCAAAAGCAACGGCCCGTACAGGAACAGGACATAAGCGGCCCCGTAGATCGTAAATGGATCAAGCTTCGGCGGCCGCATTTCCGACCTTCCTGAAATTTCCGCGCCGCCCTCCGGCGAGCCCGACGAAAGCACAGGCCACGAGCGTCACCATGAGCATTGTGACGATGGAAACGGCGGCTCCCAGCGGCGCGTTGTTGGTTCGCGTAAACAGGGCCTGCACGACATTGCCGATCATCATTCCCGACGTTCCGCCGACAATCTGCGGAGTGAAATAGTCGCCGACCGTCGGGATGAATACGAGAAGAATTGCCGCGATGACGCCCGGCATGGACAGGGGCAGCGTCACATTTCGGAAGCGCTCCCAAGGCCCGTCGCCAAGATTGGCAGCCGCCTCCAGGAGCGACCGGTCGATCTTTTCGAGCGAGACAAAGATCGGGAGAATCGCGAATGCGGCCCACGAATGAGCGAGCACGATGACAACTGCTATGGGGTTGTATAGCAGGAACCCGAGTGGCTCGGAAAGGACGCCCAGGTTGATGAGACTTGCATTCACGACGCCGTGCGACCCCAGCATGATCTTCCATGCATAGAGACGCAGCAGGTAGCTGGTCCAGAACGGTATCGTGACGATGATCAGCCAGATGAATTTGTGCCTCTTGGCCCTGAAAGCGAGGAAGTAGGCCATGGGATAAGCGAGCAGAACAACGGCGGCCGTGGCCCCGGCCGACATGACAACGGACTTGCACGCCAGCATGAGATAGATCGGGTTCTCGAACGGAAACGGAATTCCGGCGAAGTATCGCGGTTGGCCGGATGGTTCGAAAATGGTCCAGTAGTTGCGGAGCGAGAATTCCCGGTAGAGCGTGAACGATTCCTGGCGCCAGAAGCTCAAGGCAATCAGGGCGGCGACGGGCACTATCATCAGGAAGAACATCACGACCAGAGCGGGTGCAAGCAGGCCATAGGCGGCCCGGTCGTCGGGGTGGAAAAACCCACGCCGTATTCGCGACACCGAACCTTCAGGCGAAGGCGATATCGCTTCTGCCTGCTGCAAATCCTGCTCCCGACTGCTTCTCATGCGTCATGATCATCAGGCCCGCATCGGTGTCGCAGCCTTGATCAGGCTCAGGCTAGCTTTTTTTACCCGTTCAACAAGCGTTAATTCCGCCTCCGGCGCGACTTCCCTTCGCCTCGCCTGGGCCGATGCCGCGGTGCCGATCGGTAGGCATCGCGGCAGGCCAAATCCCGAGTCTCGCGTCCAAGCCGTTTTGTCCGTAGCTCCTTGGATTAGGATACGGGAGACCCCGCCGCTTTACGATATGGATCATCGGGTTCCCAAGGAGGACCCTCGGCGGCTATGTTCCCCGGTATCGAAACAGGCGGGAATCGTGCCCTATGCGGATATCAAGGCTATTCGGAAAGCAGGGTCACGAAGCGCATACCCGGTCGTTGGCGAAAGCTATTAGCTGGCGAATCACGGGAAGCGTCGACACCTTTGTCCTTAGAGGCCGTTTTGAAAAAGGATTGAACGAACCCGCTGGCGCGGGAGCTGGGAGTAGCCTCTACGGATGAGGTCTCCGGTCTGAGAGGATTGTGGTTGTTGAAGCCCAACCTCACAGACAGGAGACACCCCCCGATGGCCGAGACGAGCCCTCTTCGCCGCCGCATGATCGAGGACACGACGGTCCGCAATCTGTCGCCGGCGACGCAACGATCCTACCTGCATGCAGTCGCTAAGTTCAGCCGTTATTTTAGCCGTTCGCCGGACCGGCTTGGTCTGGAGGATGTGCGAGCCTTCCAGGTGCATCTCGTCGCGAACGGGATCTCGTGGCCGGCGCTGAACCAGACGGTCTGCGCGCTGCGGTTCTTCTACGGCGTGACGTTGGGACATGGCGAGATCCCGGAACGGATTCCGTACGCGCGGGAGCCACGCAAGCTGCCGGTGGTGCTGAGCGCCGATGAGGTGGTGCGGTTTCTCGAGGCGGTGCCGGGCCTGAAGACCCGAACGGCGCTGACAACCGCCTACGCGGCAGGGCTGCGCGCGTCGGAGGCAGTCGGCCTCAAGATCAGCGATATCGACAGCGGCCGCATGGTCATCCGGGTCGAGCACGGCAAGGGCGGCAAGGACCGCTACGTCATGCTGTCGGCGCAACTGCTGCGGATTCTGCGGACCTATTGGCGGCTAGCCCGCCCCGCGGACTGGCTGTTTCCCGGCCGCGACGAGATTAAGCCGATCGACGTCCAGGTGCTGCATTCGGCCTGCCGGTCGGCCCGTCTCGCGTCGGGTCTCGACAAGCGCGTGACAGTGCACACGCTGCGGCACAGCTTCGCCACACACCTCCTGGAGAACGGCACCGACATCCGCATCATCCAGGTGCTGCTTGGCCATAACAACCTGTCGAGTACGGCACGCTATACGCAGGTCTCGGCCGGGCTCATCCGGCGGACCGAGAGCCCGCTTGACCGCCTGAAGCTCGAGGTGGTGCCGCCAGCCTGAGCCGGCGGTACCATGTCGGCCGGTCTGGAAGTGGCGGACATCTTCCGCCGCCACGGCGACGCCTATCGTCAAGCCCACGATGGACATCTCGGACGCGTCGAGCGGCGCGTGATGAGTGCCGTCGAGCTGTGTCGGACCGCGGAGT
>JACCSN010000825.1 GCA_013812985.1 Hyphomicrobiales bacterium
GCAATGTGAAGGCCAACGCCAAGGTAGCCGAGAACCTTTACCGCAAGGCGACGGGGAGAGCAGGGAATCCGTGATCGCAGCGATCTTCTGGCTGAAGACCCGGGCCGGCTGGAAGGAGACCAGCGTGCACGAAGTCGGCGGCAGGGACGGCCATCCGATCCAAGTGGGGGTCCAGGAGCCGGCGCGTGAGAAGCTCGCCCGGCTTCTGAGCGCAATCGCTGACCGAGCCTCTGGGGACACGGAGCTGGCGGTGCTGCCCCCGCCGGCCCGGCAATGCGATCGGGAGTGAGATGCGCGTGCGCGAGATCATCGACGAAGCCGCGGCCGACCTCACTCCCTATGAGCCCCTCCCCGGCCATCGCAGCCAGGTCGAGGCCATGGCCGGCTACGGCGTGTCGGACACCGACATCGCCAAGGTCCTGGACATCGATGCCGAGACGCTCCGCTTACACTATTGCCGCGCCGAGAACCTCTATCGCAAGGCAACCGGCGATGGCTGCGAAGCCGTGACCGCGGCGATATTCTGGCTGAAGACACGGGCCCGCTGGAAAGAGACAAGCGTGCACGAGCTTGGCGGCGCATCGGACCTGCCGCCGCTGCGGATTGAGCGCATAATCATCGACCCTCGCGAACGGAGCGTCGACAACGACGTGCTCGCCTCATTCGAGACTCGTTGAGGCTGTTGCGGTAGTCTCCTCCCGTAGTGTTCAGGGGGAGTGTTGCGTTATGCCGCCGCGCGCCAGTTGGAAGGGATTCCTTCGTATCAGCCTCGTCACGTGCCCGATCGCACTCTATCCAGCTTCCTCAAGCAGTGAGCGGATCAGCTTCAACCGCATAAATCGAGCGACCGGTCAACGCGTTCGGCAGATGAACGTGGATGGCAAGACGGGCGAGAAGGTCCAGTCTGACGACATCGTCAAGGGCTACGAGGTCGACAAGAACCGGTATGTCCTTATCGAAGATTCGGAGCTCGATGCGATCCAGGTCGAGGCCACGAAGATCATCAACGTCACCCAGTTCGTCGATGCCGCCGAGGTGGACCAGTTCTTCTTCGACGCACCGTATTACATGGCTCCAGATGGGGCCATGGCGGAGGAGACATACCGGGTGATCCGGACAGCCATGGAGGAGTCCGGCACGGTCGGGCTTGGAACGCTGGTCCTGTCCAGTCGGGAACGTCGCGTGCTGCTGGCGCCCAAGGGGCGGGGCATCGCGTTGACGACGCTCAGGACCGGGAAAGAGGTTCGCTCGGCAGAAGCGTACTATGAAGGCGTGGGAGACGGCGCAATCGACAGTGAGCTCCTCGACATGGCCACGATGCTGATCCAATCCCGCAAGCAGCCATTCCAGCCATCCGAGTTCGTTGACAAATACGAGGAGGCGGTTCGGAACCTCGTCATGTCGAAGGCGAAGGGCGAGACGCCCGTCTATGCGGAAATCGGTCAGCCGACAGCGGTCATTGATTTAATGAAGGCTCTCAAGGAAAGCCTGGCGAAGGAAGGCTCGCCGGCCCGGAAGCCCGCTGCTCGCGGCAAGCGCGCGGCGGCTGCCGAGCCCGCCGCCAAGCCCGCCCGCGGCAAGCAACCGGCCGCGCCGGCTGCAACGGCAGAGCCCAAGCCGGCCCGGCGCCGCAAGGCGTCCTGACACGATCGATGCGCGTCTTTGCCTACGGCCGGCTGCTATCGCTGCCCGTTCGGACCTGGGAGCGCATCCTGGTCCAGCGGGGCGGCAGCCGCGCCAGGCGGATGGTCGATGCGGAACTGATCGTCGTCGGAGCGGGCGCCGCCTCCCGCCCCATCCCGCAAATCGAGGCCGACCTTGCCCGCGCCGGAGAGCGGCCGCTGCTCAGCGAGCGCGGGCTCAGCCGGGAACAGCCTGCGACAGGTCGATGAGCGGTCCCGCGGCACCGTCGTAGCGAGCCGCCCAGCTCTTCGCTTCGGGTATCGGCGGCGCCGTGGTCCCGCCAGGAGCGGGTTGATATTCAACGGAAACGTCCCTCGCCGTCGGAC
>JACCSN010000727.1 GCA_013812985.1 Hyphomicrobiales bacterium
CGGCAATCTCGCCGGCCTTGCACAGTCCGCCGCCTTCGCCCGCAGGCTGCGCGAGCTCCGCCAGGTCGAGTGGGTCGTCTATGCCAAGCCGCCCTTCGGCGGGCCGGAGCAGGTGCTGGCCTATCTCGGCCGCTACACCCATCGGGTCGCCATCTCGAACGCACGGCTCGTCGAGATGACCGACAATCGCGTCTCCTTCCGCTGGAAGGACTACCGTCATCATGGGAAGTCGAAGGTCATGGCCCTCGACGCCGACGAGTTCATCCGGCGCTTTCTCCTGCACACCCTGCCGGACGGCGTCCACCGCATCCGCCATTATGGTTTCCTGGCCAACGGCCATCGCGCCGCCAAGCTTGCCCTCTGCCGGACCCTGCTCGATGCTCGCCCGCCGAACCCTGCAACCGAACCCGCCAGCAGCCCGGTGACCACGAACTTGGCTCATCGCTGCCCGTGTTGCGGCGGCACGATGATCACTCTCGCAACATTGCCATCGCCGCCGCGCAGGTCGCCATTCTGGTGCGATACCTCATGATGCCCGAACGCTTCGACACGATCGACACCATCACTCCGACCGTCATGCGCGTCGGCCGCAATCCTGTTGTCGGCGATGGCGAGCATCACCCGAAGCGGTGCGCAATCGGCCGCAGCCAGCCCGAACAAAACGCCCTGACCAACGCTCAACGGCTCGTCGGACAAACCATTGGTCTCCATCGGTCCGCTCGCTGCGCTCTGCAAGTCCGATCCTTACACCCCCTGGATCAGGCGACGCAGCCACAATCCCCATAGCCCACCCGACCCGCACCTTCGCTCAATCCGGCTTCAATGAGGTCCCACGGACCGCCGAGGAGGCCGTTGTGTCGCGCCCGCGGACCTCACAGAACCCTCCAGATTGAACGAACCCGCTAGCGCGGGAGTGGAGCGAGCGTTTTAGGAGAGGCCTCCTGTCTGCGAGGATTGCGGTTGTTGAAGCCCGATCCCACAGACAGGAGCACCTCCGATGGCCGATGTGAGCCCTCTTCGCCGCCGCATGATCGAGGACATGACCGTCCGCAATCTGTCGCCGGCGACGCAGCGATCCTACCTCCACGCAGTGACGAAGTTCAGCCGTTATTTTTCTCGCTCGCCGGACCATCTGGGGCTGGAGGACGTGCGGACCTTTCAGGTTCATCTGGTCGCGACCGGCATCTCATGGCCGGCTCTCAACCAGACGGTCTGCGCGTTGCGGTTCTTCTATGGCGTCACGCTCGGCCATGGCGAGATCCCGGAGCGGATCCCGTATGCCCGCGAGCCGCGCAAGCTGCCGGTGGTGCTGAACGCCGACGAGATCGTGCGTTTCCTGGAAGCGGTGCCGAGCCTGAAGACGCGGGCGGCGTTGACCACGGCCTACGCGGCGGGGCTTCGCGCTTCCGAGGCCGTCGGCCTGAAGGTCGGCAATATCGACAGCGGCCGAATGGTCATCAGTGTCGAACACGGCAAGGGCGGCAAGGACCGCACCGTGATGTTGTCGGCGCAGCTGCTCGCCATTCTGCGCACCTACTGGCGTCTGGCCCGCCCCCGACACTGGCTCTTTCCCGGGCGCGACGAGGCGAAGCCGATCGACGTCCAGGTGCTGCATTCGGCCTGCCGGTCGGCTCGCGCCGCCGCCGGTATCGACAAGCGCGTGACGGTTCACACGCTACGGCACAGCTTTGCCACCCACCTCTTGGAGAACGGCACTGACATCCGCATCATCCAGGTGCTTCTCGGCCACAACAATCTGTCGAGCACGGCCCGCTACACGTACGTTTCCAACGGCCTCATCGCTCGCACGACGAGCCCGCTCGACCGGTTGACGCTGGAGGTGGCTCCGCCGGCTTGATCGGCCAGGACCGTGTCGACCGGTCTGGAAGTGGCGGATATCTTCCGCCGCCACGGTGACGCCTACCGCGAAGCGCACGAGGGGCACATGAGCCGCGTCGAGCGGCGCGTGATGAGCGCGATCGAGCTTTGCCGCACGGCGGAACTGGGCGGCCACACAGAGGTCTGCACCTCCTGCGGCATGATCCGCTGCGCCTACAATTCCTGCCGCAACCGGCATTGCCCGAAGTGCCAGGGACAAGCGCGCATCGACTGGCTCGCAGCTCGCCAGGCCGAGTTGCTGCCGGTGCCGTACTTCCACGTCGTGTTCACGCTTCCCGCGCCCGTCGCCGAGATCGCGTTCCAGAACAAGGCGAAGGTCTACGCGATCCTGTTTAGGACCGCGGCCGAGACGCTGCGCACCATCGGCGCCGACGAGAAGCATATCGGCGCCGAGATCGGCCTTGTCGCCGTCCTCCATAGCTGGGGCCAGACCCTCACCTATCATCCGCACCTCCATTGCATCGTGCCGGGCGGCGGCCCTTCGCTGGACGGCTCGCGATGGGTTGCCTGCAAGCCGGATTTCTTTCTCCCGGTCCGCGTCCTCTCGCGCCTTTTCCGCCGCCGGTTCCTGGAAGAACTGCAAGCCGCCTTCGACACCGGTGAACTCGCATTCTTCGGCAATCTCGCCGGCCTTGCACAGTCCGCCGCCTTCGCCCGCAGGCTGCGCGAGCTCCGCCAGGTCGAGTGGGTCGTCTATGCCAAGCCGCCCTTCGGCGGGCCGGAGCAGGTGCTGGCCTATCTC
>JACCSN010000731.1 GCA_013812985.1 Hyphomicrobiales bacterium
CCCTCTCCCGCGAGGCGTGAGAGGGTTTCGAGGCGGCTCCTCACAGCCCGAACGGATAGGTGTCGGGCAGCCCCGCCCGCGTCTCGGGCCCGAGCAGCGTCACGGCGCTGGTGACCTCGAACCACAGATAGCGGTCGAACTGCTCCGGCAGCCGCGCTTCGAAATAATGGCTCACCATTTCCGTTTCCGGGCGATAGATGACGCCGATCGCGCGTTCCAGCCGGGGCTTCGCGAGCGCCTCGCCCAGCGGCCGGTCCCTGTGCGCCGCGAGGTCAAGGTAGAGCCGCGGCCCGCCGCTCTGGCGAAACAGCGCCTCGTAGCTCTCCGCGTGCGCCGGCCGAACCGCCTTGATCTCCATCGTCCCGTCCCAGTCGGTCGCGGCCGCGACCTCGCCGCGATCGGTGCCGAAGCCGACGAGGATGGCCTTCTCGCCAAAGCGCTCGCGGGCGAGCTGGCCGATGTTGATCTCGTCGCGGACGAGGCCCATCTCGGTGGCGGCGGCGTTCCCGACATGCGAGTTGTGCGCCCAGACCACCGCCTTCGATCCCGGGCCGCGCGCGGCGAGGACGCGTTCGAGCGTCTCGAACATGTGCCGGTCGCGCTGGTTCCAGGATTCGGCGTAGCCGTAATACATCGCGCGATAATAGGTCTCGGCGGCGGCGACGAGCCGCGCGTTACCCTCCGCCTCAAGATACGCCTCGCCATCCAGGGCGATGTATTCGAGGCGATTGGCGAGGAGATCGCGGAGATTGTCCAGCACCGCCGTCTCGCATCGGCGGTTGCCCTCCAGGAGCGCGGCGCGCCCGTATGCCGACGGGTCCTTCTGCCAGGGCGTCAGGCAGCCGTAACGCTCGCGCGCCACGCGCGCGGCCTCCGGATCGACCTTGTCGAGGTAATCGGTCACGGCCGCGATCGAGGCGGAGAGGCCGTAAAGGTCGAGGCCGTGGAATGAAGCCCGGCTTTCGCGCGGCCGATCGGCGTTCCAGCCCCGCAGCCACTCGACGAAGGCGAGCACCTCCTCGTTCCGCCACATCCAGGTGGGGAAGCGCGAAAAAGCCCGCTCGACATCGGCGCCGCGCCCGCGATGGCGGACATGGCGGTCGATGCGGCTGGCGTCGGGCCAATCCGCTTCTACCGCGACGATGTTGAATCCGTGCCTCTCGACGAGACGCCGCGTGATCGCCGCGCGGGCCCGGTAGAATTCCGACGTGCCATGCGTCGCTTCGCCGAGCAGGACGACCCGCGCGTCGCCCAAATCGTCCAGGAGCGCAGTGACCTCCGCTCCGTCGGGGGACGCAAAAGGCTTTCCGGCCGCCGCGATCGCTCGCGGCAAATCCTCGGCGGGGATTATCCGCGGCCGCGCAGACCGGCGCTCGTCCGTCTCGCGCGTCGGGCCGGCGTCAGGCTCATGCTCACGCCAGCCCTCCTTCCCCAGCAGCGGGACAAAGCGCACCGCGCCCAGATTCTCCTCCTCGAACTCCTCGCCGCGCCGGGTGATCACCCGCAGCTCCTGGTGCGAATCGACGCTGACCGGGATCACCATCCGGCCGCCCTCGGCGAGCTGGCGCTTCAGCGAATCCGGCGGCGCGGGGGCGCCAGCCGCCACCAGGACGGCGTCGTAAGGCGCGCGCTCCGGCACGCCGAGCGAGCCGTCGCCATGCACCACCTCCACATCAGGATAGCCGAGCCTCCGGAGCGCCGCTCGGGCGCCCTCGGCCAGCGCCGCGTGTCGCTCGATGGTGACGACCTCGGCGGCCAGCTCGGCGAAGATCGCGGCGGCGTAGCCCGAGCCGGTCCCGACTTCCAGGACGCGTTCGCCCTCCCCGATCCGCGCCGCCTCGGCCATCAGCGCCACGACGTAAGGCTGTGAGATGGTCTGGCCTTCGGCGATCGGCAGCGGATTGTCGTCGTAGGCGAACTCGGCGAGATCGGTCGGCACGAAAGCTTCGCGCGGCACGCGACCCATGGCGGCCAGGACGCGCGGGTCGGCGATGCCGCGCCGCTTGAGCTGGCGCTCGACCATTCTGCACCGATCAGCGGCGTGGCGATCCGTCATGAGCCTCGTATCTGCGGCGGTTCAGGCGTTTCTTAACCCGGCTCAGAAACGGCCCTTGCACCGTCCCGTTCCCGCGCTCCATGCCGTTCCCACTCTCCTTCAGGGGAACAGCCGCGTCCGGCTCCAGCCCTCGCCATCCGCGCGGCTGAAGCGGATACGGTCGTGCAGGCGAAAAGCGCCGTCGCGCCAGAATTCGATGTCTCGCGGCGTCAGCCGAAAACCGGACCAGTGCGGCGGGCGCGGGATGGACCCGGCGGCGAAGCGCGCCGTGGCAAGGGCGACGGCCTTCTCCAGGGCGAATTTGCTGTCGAGCGGCCGCGACTGCTGACTTGCCCACGCGCCGATCCGGCTGAGGCGCGGGCGCGAATCGAAATAGGCGTCCGCCTCGGCAGGCGTCACCGGCTCCACCGGGCCCCGCACACGCACCTGGCGGCGCAGCGACTTCCAATGGAAGCAGAGCGCCGCCTTCGGCGCGTGAGCGAGCTGCCGAGCCTTCCGGCTTTCGAGATTCGTGTAAAAAACGAAGCCGGTCGGGTCGAAGCCTTTCAGGAGCACCATGCGCGCATCCGGCAGGCCCGTCTCGTCGACGGTGGCGAGCGTCATGGCGTCCGGGTCGTTCGGCTCGCTCGCGGCGGCCGCCTGAAACCACTCCGCGAACAAGGAAAACGGATCCTCGCCGTCGAGCGAGTCACCGCTCGTTAACTTTGCCGGGCCATCCTGAAGGCCGGCGGCGCCCTTCGCGTCATCCATCTTGAGCGGTCCTGTGCCCGTGTCGCGTCCCTATCATATCGGCCTTATCGCTCGTTCGGCGAGACGGTTGTCGGTTGTCGTCGCCGGCGCGTGCTTGGCGTCGGCCTGTTCCATGTCGATGCCGGTGCTTGGCTCGCAAGACGGCCCCGCCACGACCGGCTCGATCGTCGCGGCCGTCCAGGTCCAGGAGCCGTTGCCCGACACGCTGGCTTATTCGGATGCGACAAAGATCGGCCAGGCCGCGGCCGCGGCGATCGGACAGGCCGGCGCGAAAGAACAAGGTGAATGGGTGAATGCCGCTACCGGCTCCTCCGGCACCGTGGAGGCGGACGGCTCAAAGGACGCCTCAAGCGGGGGGGCGGATTGCCGCCCCTTCAGCACGATCGTGACAAGCATCGGCGGCGTGCACCGCTACGCAGGCAAGCTCTGCCCCGGCAAAACCGGCCGTTCGGTTGTCCAGATCGGAACTTCGGCGGAAGCTGACGCCTCCTGAGCGCATTTGCATCGCGGCGCTGGCATCGGCGCGCGCCATCCACCATATCAGGCTGTCATTTTCGACGTCCTAAGCCGGGTGAAATGCAATGCGCGATCCTTACGACGTGCTCGGGCTCGGCCGGGCGGCGAGCGAGGCGGAGATCAAGCGCGCCTATCGCAAGCTCGCCAAGGAGAACCACCCCGACCGGCGCGGCGACGACCCGAAGGCGCGGGCGAAGTTCTCCGAGATCAGCGCCGCCTACGACGTGCTAGGCGACAAGGCGAAGC
>JACCSN010000770.1 GCA_013812985.1 Hyphomicrobiales bacterium
GTCCAGATCGGCGAAGGAGGATGTGAACCCGACATGGTCGAGCAGCCCCTGGTCATTGTAGAGGCCGAGGAGCAGCGAGCCCACCTCGCGGCTGTTCGTGCCGTATCGAAAGCCGCCGACAACGCAATCGGCGGAGCGGAGCCGCTTGATCTTCAGCATGGCGCGCTCGCCCGCTTCGTAGGGCCCGTCGAGCCGTTTCGCCACCACGCCGTCAAGCGCACCGCCGGCTTTGTCCAGCCAGCTTTGCGCCTCCTCCCGATCGCGCGTATAGGGCGACAGGCGGAGCGACGGCACGCTCGCCCCCGATAACTCGAAAAACGTTTCCAGGGCGGCGCGCCGAACCGTCAGCGGTGCCCCGACGAGATTCTGGCCGGTGGCATCCAACAGCATGTCGAACAGGATCAGGATCGCCGGCGTTTCCGCGGAAAGCTTGCGGATCCGGCTCTCGGCCGGGTGCAGGCGCATCTGCAGCGCGTCGAAGGAGAGGCTCTCGCGTTCCGGGATGGCGAGCTCCCCATCGAGGACGAAGCGCTCGCCGGGAAGGGATTTGATGAGGCGGACGATCTCCGGAAAATAGCGGCCGAGGGGCTTGCCGGATTTCGCATGGAGCTCCACCTCGTCGCCGTCCCGGAAGGCGAGGCAGCGGAAGCCGTCCCATTTGGGCTCGTATTGCCAGCCTTCGTCCAACGGCAGATTGTCGACGGATCGGGCCTCCATCGGCTCGAACGAAGCCGCGGCTGAGGCCGGCGCATCTGATGCGCCGCTCGCTTTTCCGGTATTTTGCGGCCGTCGGGCCATGATCATGTCTCAGCCGGAGAATCCGCATCATACACCCTGATCCTGCGGCAAACGTTCCCTCACCTGTTCAAATTTTTCCGGCTCGAGCATGTTGAGCCTATCCGACGCCGACGCGGCCGCCGGCTGAGCGCCCGAAAGTACCGGAGAGCTTGTTTTGCGAACGCAGGTCGGGATCATCGGGGCCGGGCCGGCCGGCCTGCTCCTGTCAAAGCTCCTCCTTGACCACGGCATCGACAATGTCGTCCTGGAACGGCGAAGCGCTGAATATGTCCTCGGTCGCATCCGCGCCGGCGTCCTGGAAGAGGGCACGGTCGACCTTCTCGACGAAGCAGGGGTGGCCGAGCGGCTCAAGCGCGAGGGGCTCGCCCACCACGGGATCGAGCTCGCCTTCGATGGCCGCCGGGAGCGCATCGATTTCGCCGAACTCACCGGCAAATCCGTCACCATCTACGGCCAGACGGAGGTCACGCGCGATCTGTTGGACGCCTTGCAAGCCCGCGGCGCCGCGCCGCTCTACGAGGCTGAAGCGCTACGGGTCGAGGAAATCGATGGGTCGCGGCCGCGTATCGCATTCAGGAACGCACAAGGCGACAATTCGCTTACCTGCGACTTCGTGGCCGGATGCGACGGCTTCCACGGCGTCAGCCGCAAGAGCGCCCCGCCGGCGGCGCTCACGATCTACGAGCGCGCCTACCCGTTCGGCTGGATGGGCGTCCTTTCGGAAACCCCGCCCCTCTCCGACGAGCTGATCTACATCAACGACTCACGCGGCTTCGCGCTGTGCAGCATGCGGAACCGCCAGCTCAGCCGCTACTACGTTCAGTGCCCGCTTGACGACCGGGTCGAGGAGTGGCCCGACGAACGCTTCTGGGACGAGCTTCGCGCCCGCCTTGGCCGGGACTTGGGGGACCGGCTTGTCACCGGCCCGTCCCTGGAGAAGAGCATCGCGCCGCTCCGCGGCTTCGTGGCGGAGCCTCTCCGCTTCGGCCGATTGTTCCTCGCCGGCGACGCGGCGCATATCGTGCCGCCTACCGGCGCCAAGGGCCTCAACCTCGCCGCCGCCGATGTCCGGTACCTCGCGGAGGGGTTGATCGATTACCACCGTTCCGGCTCGACCACCGGGCTCGACAGCTATTCGGAACGCGCCCTGAAGCGCGTCTGGCGGGCGGAGCGCTTCTCCTGGTGGATGACATCGCTGCTGCATCGACTTCCGGATGCGGGCGCGTTCGGCCGCAAGCTGCAGCTGGCCGAGCTCGATTACCTGACAAGCTCCCGCGCGGCCGCAACGGGGCTCGCGGAGAACTATGTGGGGTTGCCGCTCTAGGGCGGGGACCGATCGGCGCGGAGCCACACTCGAACATGCCTTGCGCTTGGCCCGACCCATCGCACCCGAACCGGAGCACCGACGGCAGGACCGCGGCGGCTTTCGCCGGGGCAGGATGCTTCAGGCCGGCGCGCTGTCCGCCGCGATCCGGTCGAGC
>JACCSN010000794.1 GCA_013812985.1 Hyphomicrobiales bacterium
AAGCGGCCGCCTGAGCAGCGGCCAGTCGACGATTCTGATGCGGGCCGAGCCGCTGATGCCGAGGCTCTCGGATAAACGCCCATAGCGCTCGGCCGACAAGGTGAGCGGCGGCTCGACTTGACGCAGCGCGAAAGGAAGCGCGGTCAAGCCGTTGACGAGTATGATGAGGGGGATGGCGAGCGCAAAAGGATCGGCGACTGTTCGCAGGACCACGAAGAGCCCGGCTGAGATCGCGACCGGCGGCACGGCCAGGATCAGGCCGCCTGGCAGCGTCAGAGCATTCGCGGTGCCCAGCCGCCCCTTGAGGGCGAGCCCTCGGGCGGAGGCGGCCAGAGCCAATGCCATTCCCACGGCGATGCCAGCGGCCGGGAGAGCGATGGCGAAGCTCGTCAGCGCGGCGCTCAACACCTCGGCTTGAAACAGGCTTCGGACGGCAGCCACGCCCGACAGCGCCACGGCGACAAGCGGCGGCAGGACGAGCAGCGCGCCCAAGACAAGCGCCGCCGCGTCGAGTATCAGGATCGGGCGGTAATCCGCATCCGGCCGCTCCAGCACGACGCCAATCGCAGCGGTTTCGCCCGGCCGGCGCGCCAGCCACAGGAAAGGCAGCGCGATGGTCAGGCAGATCGCCACCTGGAGCAAGGCGAGCAGCCCGGCCCGCGCAAAATCCACGTCGAAGCGGACCGCCTCGTAGATCGCCACTTCCAGCGTCGCCGCGTTCGGCCCGCCGCCGAGCGCCAGCACGATCGCGAAGCTGGTGAAGCAGAGCAGGAACATCAAGGCGGCGACCGCCGGGGCTTCTCGCCTCAGGACCGGCAAGTCGATGAAGCGAAATACGGCGCCCGGCCGCATGCCGAGCTGCGCGGCGAGCCGCCAGTGCTCGCCGGGAACCGCCGCCAGCGCGGCAAGGTAGATCCGCGCCGCGAAGGGCGCATTGAAGAAGACATGGGCGACCAGGATGCCGGGCAGTCCGTAGAGCCAGGCGCCGGGGTCGATGCCGACCAGCCGGGCCGCCTGCCCGACCCAGCCGGAGCGGCCGAGCACGGCGACGATGCCGAACACCGCCACGATCGCCGGCAGCACGCTGGCGAGGTTCAGGGCCGCGACGAAGATGTCCCGTCCCGGAAACCGGACCCGGCGCGCCAGCGCCACCGCCATCGCGCCGCCAAGGAGGAGCGACAGCAATGTCGACAACGCCGCCTGCAGAAGCGTGAAGCGGACGACGCCGCCGATATAGGCCCAGGGCAGGCTCGGGATGTCCGGGCCGGCGGCGATGAAGAGCCCGGCGAAGCCGGCGCCCAAGGTGGCGAGGATGAGAGACAGCGCGAGCAGGCCGGGAAGGAGGGTCGCTGCGCGCGCAATCCCTCTCCCGGGGGAGAGGGTGCCCGCGGAGCGGGCGGGTGAGGGCGTGCGGCGTCCGCCAGTCCGCTCAATCGTCAGCGCCGCACCCCCTCATCCGGCTGCTTCGCAGCCACCTTCTCCCCACGGGAGAAGGGTACCTCACCGGCTCAGCGCCGCCAGCCATTCGTCGACCCAGGCGCGGCGGTTCTCGGCGATCGCCGCGGGCGCCGGCATCAGCGTGGCCGCGGGCTTGCCGAGCGTCTCGAAGGAGGCCGGCAGCGCCGCCGCCATCTTGGCCGGATACATCCAGTTGCCCTCCGGGATCGCCGACTGGAACGGCTCCGAGACCATGAACTCCAGGAAAGACCGGGCGAGCTCCGGATCGTCGGACGACTCCGTCACCCCCGCCACCTCGATCTGCAGGACATGCCCCTCCGGGAAGATGGCCGCCTTGTATTTCGTCTCCTTCTCCGCCGAGACGTGATAGGCTGGCGAGGTCGTGTAGGAGAGCACCATGTCCGCCTCGCCCTTGAGGAACAGGCCATAGGCCTCCGACCAGCCCTGCGTGACGGTGACGATCCTGGGCGCCAGCTTCCGCCAGGCCTCCGCCGCCCCCTCGCCGTAGACCTCGCGCATCCACAGGAGCAGGCCGAGGCCGGGAGTAGAGGTGCGCGGGTCCTGGATGATGATTGTCGGCCCGTCCGCCGCCTCGACGAGGTCCTTGAGGCTCCCCGGCGGGGTCTTCAGCCGCGTCTCGTCATAGACGAAGGCGAACCAGCCCCAGTCGAACGGGACGAAGGTCGCGTCGCTCCACTCGACCGGCAGATCGAGCGCGGCGAGATCCACGCCATGCGGCGCGAAGAGCCCGGTCGCTTCGGCCTCGGCCGTGAGGTTGGTGTCGAGGCCGAGCACCACGTCGGCCCTGGTCGATGCGCCTTCCAGCTTCAGCCGGGCGAACAGCGTCCCGGCGTCGTCGGTGGTCACCCATTCCAGCGTGCAGCCGCAGCTGTCCTCGAAGCGCGCCTTGATCGTCGGGCCGGGGCCGTATTCGCCGGCGAAGCCGCCATAGGTATAGACGGTGAGCACCTTCTTCTCGGCTTGCGCCAGCGCCGGCGCGCCGAGGAGCGCAAGACAGAGCGGCACGAGGGCGGCGGATCGACGGACGTAGGACATCGGCTTTTCCTTCCTGGAGGTTTGGAGAATCCGGAAGGCGCCGAGGCGGGAAACGAAGCTGGATAATGATCGCGTCAAGATCTCAATCCCTCCGCCGGCATGATCCGGATCAGGTTCGACGGGTCGGCGGAGATCTCCGCCTCTCAGCCCCTAGGGCACCCCGTGAGACAGGCGGGAGATTAGGACGCGCGGCGGCTCATGGCAATCCCATGACAGCAGGACGCCGCCAGTGGCGGCAACAATCCGCGTTCCCACGAGTTGAACCACATCATCACTTCACTTCCGGAGACATCTTCATGCAGTTGCCCAGAGGCGCCACGATCGCCGTCGCCGACGGCGAGAAGCTTCATCTGTTCCGCAACAGCGGCGACGAGGCGCACCCGAAGCTCGTCGCCCTGCCCGAGCCGGCCATCGGCGGCGACAACAAAAGCGCCGGAGTGCGGCACCAAAGCAGCGCCGCCAACCCCAACGACAGCCGCCTGGAGGAGGACAGCTTCGCCGCCGCCACCGCCGGCTGGCTGAACAAGGAGGTGCTCGAAGGCCGGATCGACAACCTGTTCATCATCGCCGCGCCGAAGAGCCTGGGCGAATTGCGCAAGCACTACCACA
>JACCSN010000842.1 GCA_013812985.1 Hyphomicrobiales bacterium
CCTCGGCTCTCGGGAGCGATAGCCCGATCGCCGCGTCCCAGGTCGGATCGGCCGACCCGCCCACTAGGAGGCACGGCGCCGATGCCGCAGCCAGGCCGTCGAGAACGAGTTGCGACTCCGATGTGCCGGCCGCATTGATGAGCGGCGTCAGCCACACCGCCGACAAGCCGAGCCGGGCGGCGAGCGGAGCGGCCAGCGAAGTCAGCGACTTGGCGATGAGGAGCGGCGGGATGGGGCCCTCGACGTGCTGGATGGCAGCCTCTGCACGCTCCTCGACCCAGCGCAGCGGATCATCGGTGCCATTGAAGGTGTCCGATACGGCCAGCACATTCCAGCCGCCGGCCACGGCAGCCTCTCGAGCGAACCACAGCAGCGGAGCCGCGGGCGGGTAGTTCGCGCCGGGCAGGAGGATGACCCATCGATCCGCACCGGCGTCGAATGCTTGGCCGCGACAGACGCCCAGGTCCACATCGGTCGGTCTTGCCGGCGACGCTGTGCTCGCTGTCATGGGCCTTCTCCTTCTCCTGCCGCCTGTTCCACGGTTGCCATGCGCAGCTTCTGGACCTGCCGGTCGACCAGCTCGATGTCCATCGCGCCCGCCACGAGCTGACCATAGAGCTCCCAGGCCACGATGCCGATCATCAAGGCTGCGTCGAGGGCGGGGAGAGCGAGCTCCTCCTCTGAGGTCAGCGGCCAATTGAGCCTCGACGACTCGTGATATCCGTCGAGCCATCGTGAGGCGCAGCGGCAAGACAGCGCGGAGGCCGATGACGTGAAGCGGAACGCGAGAGTGTTCAATGCGAGCGCCGGCTACCATTAGTACGTGATCAAGCGTCCCTCAACAAGACCAGAGCCGACCTAGAGCAGACCCGCTGTTCGGCCGCAGGGCCGGTAGACTCGGATCATGGACGTCGGCGACGCGCTGAATGTGTTGGAGAACTCCCTACGTGACGTAGTCGAGCTCGTGCTGAGGAAAGGGGTCGGCCCGGAGTGGCTCGCCTCAGTCGGGCTTCCGGAGGAGCGCGTGAATTCTTGGCGCCAGCGAAGGGAAGAGGAGCCCAGGCGGCGGCCCGGCGGCGAGGTTGAGCAGCGACTCCTCTACTACGCCGACTTCTATGGTGTCGTTGATCTGATCCAGAAGCACTGGGCGAAGGGTTTCCACGAGTGTTTCGGGAACCGCAAGCGATTTGATGTGTACGTCGATCGGCTGGGCGCGTTTCGGAATCCGGATGCGCACTCCAGAGCACTACTGCCTTTCGAGCAGAACCTCGTCATAGGCATGGCTGGCGAACTGCGCCAAGAGATCGGGCTCTTTCTATCCCGAGGCGGGGGCGCGGATGAGCCCGAGTATTTCGCCCGTATCGAGGAAGTCCGGGACAGCTATGGCATGCGCGTCGTTGGTCATGGCGCGGATCAATCCGGAAGTGGTCGGTCGAATGTAACTTTGCGGCCTGGTGACGAAATCTCCTTCGCCGGAAAGGCGTGGGACCCGGACGGCCGCGACTTGAAGTGGGAGATCTTCCTGTCGAATCGGAAAGAGCGAATTCATCTTGAGGGCGCCAGCATCGAGTGGCAGTGGCGACTTGAGACGCGGGACATCGGCGAAGAGTCCTCGGTGCTGTTCGCAGTTGAGTCAGGGCGGCCCTACCACCGCCATCGCGATGGCTTGGATGATCGCGTCGTGATGTGGTATCGGGTACTGCCGGCGATCGGGTGATGTACCCGGGCGGGCGCGGCTTCAGACGGCATGGGCGACGCGTGAGCGAGCCAAGCCTCACCCCCGGCAGCCAGGTCCGTGTCCGGCTGGTCAAGGCGATCCATCCCAACGTGGAGTACGACGCCGTCGTGATCGGCGACGACGGAGTACACGTGGTCGTCCGCGGCCCGTGGGCAGAGGAGGAGACTCGTGATCTTGGCTTCGTGCGGTTCGAGCCCGGGGATGTCTTCACCGAGCGCTACTGGCGCGATCGCTGGTACTCCATCAAGGAGGTCCGTGACGAGGGCGGCCTCCTGAAGGGCTGGTACTGCGATGTGGCCCGGCCGGTCCGCGTCGAGGACGGGCTGCTGATCTCGGAGGATCTGGATCTCGATTTGTGGGTGTCTGCCGACGGGCGGACGGTGCTGCGTCTGGATGAGGATGAGTTTGCCGCCAGCGGACGCACGATGACCGATCCGGTTGCGGCGACCCAGGCTCTTGACGCCCTTGCGGAGCTCGAACGGCTGGCACGCG
>JACCSN010000865.1 GCA_013812985.1 Hyphomicrobiales bacterium
AACCTTAGATCAGTTCCGACGATGAAGTTCGCGAGATGAACTTCGAGAACGGGAACTAAAATGGCAACTTTACCTATTTCGCATTTCCCAGCGCACACGGGCTCTGATTATCCGAGGCGGCTGCTGAGGATCTTGAGCGGAGGAGCCGACTTGCTCCATCTTTTGGCAGCCGCGATCCGGGTATCGCGCGCGGTCGAGGCCCGGAGGGCTCCCACCGACGCGGATCTAAAGACCCTGGGGATCAACGAGAGATTGCCGAGGGTCTGGTAGGCACGGTCAGACTGCGGAGCTGGACCGGGTTTGGGATAGTTGACGTGTTCCACGCGGCGCTAAGCGGAATGGCGCCGCCCTGGCCGCCCTCCGGCTCGACGCCGCGCTGCCGAATCGGCGCCAGCGTGTGTGGGACGCGCCGCATGACAGGTTGGGACAGATCGTGACGGTCATTTCCGCTCCGCCGCTTCGAGTAGGGCCTCCCGCATTCCCGACTTTTCCCGGGCCGGCACGGGCTGGAGAAGCCACGTGAAAAAGCCAAAGGCCACGAGGGCGCCGGCGAACTCGGCGATGATGAAGCCGGGCAGGTCGGACGGCCGGATTCCGGAAAACGTGTCGGTGAACGAGCGGGCGATCGCCACCGCCGGGTTGGCGAAGGAGGTCGATGCGGTGAACCAATAGGCGGCCGTGATGTAGAGCCCGACCAGCCAGGGGATGGCCTCGGCGCGAAAACGCAGCCCGCCAAGGATGATCCCGACAAGGCCGAAGGTGGCGACCACCTCCGCCCACCATTGACCGGGACCATTGCGAGCGTGCTCGGACCAGTCCAACGCCGGCATGTCGAACATGAGATGGGCGGCTGCGGTCCCCAAGATGCCTCCCGCGATCTGCGCCACGAGATAAGCCGCGGCGCAGCGCCCGGAGAGAGCGCCCCTGAGGGCGAAGACGAGCGTCACAGCCGGGTTCAAATGAGCGCCGGAGATCGGCCCCAGAATCGTGATCAGGACGACAAGGATGGCGCCGGTCGGCAGAGTGTTGCCCAGCAGGGCAACAGCGTCGTCCGTCGTCAGTCGGTCCGCCATGATGCCGGAGCCCACCACCGTCGCGACAAGGAGACCGGTTCCGAGCGCTTCCGCCGCGAGCCGTCGCGACAGGCTGTAATCCTCCACCGCGCGGTTCTCTAGGCTCGCTCGGTAGCGGGAAGTTCGCGCCTTTGGCCGATCTCGTTAAGCCGCTTTTGCAGCGACAGGCGGTCAAGGCTTTGCATCGGCAGGGCGGTGAAGACCGAGATCCGATTGCTCATCATTCTGCAGGTATCGGCGAAGGCGAACCGCTTTTCGGCCTCCGTCCCCTCCACGGCGGCCGGGTCCGGCACGCCCCAATGCGCGCTCATGGGCTGCCCCGGCCAGACCGGGCACGTCTCGTCGGCCGCGTCATCGCAGACGGTGAAGACGAAATCGAGCTTGGGCGCGCCGGCCGCGGCGAACTCGTCCCAGCTCTTGGAGCGCAAATGCTCGGTCGGGTGGCTCAGGTTGCGGAGCAGGTCGAGCGTATAGGGATGCACGCGCCCTTTGGGATGCGAGCCGGCAGAAAAGGCCTTGAAGCGTCCCTGGCCGTTACGGTTGAGAATGGATTCGGCAATGACGGAGCGGGCCGAATTGCCGGTGCAGAGGAACAGAACGTTGTAGACCCGGTCAATCATGGGCGGGCTCCTCGCGAGAACAGCACAAAGCGAGATCGTCGATGAGCGGCGCGCAAATTTCCGGCCGGCCACCGCAGCAATCCTTCAAGAGATAGGTGGCAAGGGCGCGAAACCGCCCCAGGCTGGCGCGGTAGATGATCGTGCGGCTCCGCCGCTCCGCCCCGATGAGCCCCGCCCGCGTCAGGATCGCGAGATGGGTGGACATCGTGTTGTGAGGCACGGCGAGACGCCGGGCGATCTCGCCGGCGGGCAGCCCCTCGGGCTCGTGCGTGACAAGCAGCTGGAACGCATCGAGCCGGGTCGGCTGCGCGAGAGCCGCCAGGCCGAGGATCACCTCTTCCCTGTCCATTTGTCGATAATATACGACGGGTAGACGCAACACAAGCGGATTTGATTTTGCAACTCAGTCAAACAGCTGCGCGAGCGGCAGATATGCGAGCCGATCACCCGGGGCCACAGCTTCCACCTCCGCTCCAAGTCTAATTAGCCAGCCCATCGGATTCCATGAGCGGAAAGACTCGCGCCGAGCCGCCGCTGCCCAAGCGATCGACATTGAGCGCGCCATGCTTGTCGGCCCCCCAAAGGCGTGCGGGAAAAATTCGGTTCGCCCCGCCCGCCGCTCCGGCTGATGCGCATCAGCGGATCAGTCGTGAAAGACCGCTTTGACGCGGATCAGGAAGTCATCAATTCTGACCGAATGTGACCCCCATCGGCAGCCGATGCCTCCCCAATCCCGGCTGCGCACGCCCGAAAACTCGCCGCATCATGCGGACCCGTTTGTCTCGGCTCGGTAATGGTGCACTGTTCAAAAATCGAGACGTCCCATGGCGACGGACGGGCTTGGAGGCCCGATGCAATGGACAGCACGGGTATTTTCATAATAGCATAATCTTCGTCCCGGCGAATGCCGGCCGGGCGCAAAGGACCTGAGAAACAAGGGGCCACCGGCCGTTGCTCCAGGGAGATCGCATCCGCCATCGCGTTCTTTCCTTTGGGATCGGGCCTTTGGGATCGGGCCTTTGGGATCGGGCTTGTTCATCACCGGCTCCGGGCTGGTTGCGGACGGAGGGGTGACGGGGTTTCTGGTCTAAACGGCCGCTGATTCCGTCCGGAGCGGAATTCGGTCAGGCCACCGCAGGCTCGGCGCATGCCGGCGGCCCAGGTCCATCAGGTGAATGCGCCGAAAAGGGAGGAAGATAGAATGATCGGATCAGGTCCAAGGAAGTTTGCCCTCAGCCTGTTTGTCGGCGTGCTCGCCATGGTCGGGCTCTCGCTCGCCCCCGAGCCGGCGGCGGCCCAGACGCCGGACGAAATCATCGCCAAGGGCAAGCTCGTCGTCGCCATCGACACCACGACGCCGCCTTACGGAATGGTCGACGCCAGCATGCAGCCGGCCGGCTTCGACATCGAAGTCGCGCAGATGATCGGCAAGGCTCTCGGCGTTCCCGTCGAGTTCGTCACCGTGACCTCGCCGGGCCGCATTCCGGCTCTGCTCACCAACCGCGTCGACATGGTGATCTCGATCTTCTCGATCACGCCGGAGCGGGCTCTGCAGATCGCCTTCAGCATTCCCTATGCCGGCCAGTCGGCGGTGGTGATCGCCCCGAAGAGCTTGCAGGTCGCCAGCCACGCCGATCTCGTCGGCAAGAAGGTCGGCGTCACCCGCGGCACCGGCGAGGACGGCCTCCTCACCACCGCGGCGGAAGCCAATGCCGGCATCGAAATCCTTCGCTTCGACGACTATGCCTCAATCCTGCAGGCTATGCTGTCCGGCCAGATCGACGTCATGGGCGGCGGCGATTACGGCGACATCTATCTGAAGAAGAGCGCGCAGGGCGAAGACTTCGAGATGAAATACGTGCTGAAGACCTTCTATTTCGGCATCGGCATCCGCAAGGGCAATCCGGAGCTCCTGCAATGGCTGAATACCTTCATCTATTCGGTGAAGAACGACGGCACCCTCAACAACCTCTCGATGAAGCACCGGAACAACCCGCTTCCCGAGCTGCCGGTGTTCTGATCCGATACGATCAGCTAAGAGTCCGTCCCGAAATTGTCGAACCATCTCCACAGCCCTCATCCTGAGGTGCGTAGCGAAGCGGAGCCTCGAAGGACGAGGGCGTATCCAGCGCTCTCTGGATGTTCCTTCGAGGCTCGCTTTGCTCGCGCCTCAGGATGAGGTTGTGGGTTTCGGGACGGGCTAAATCCGGGCGCTTCCGGACTTAGAGCTCCTCGGATTCGTATATTCCTGACCCGCGGCATCGAGGCGAGATGCAGGACTACGTCTTTCACTTCGGCCCGGTCTTCGCGCGCTGGGAGGATCTGCTTTGGGGGCTGGCGCGCACGCTCGAGCTGTCGGTCACCTCCATGGCGTTCGGGCTCCTCATCGGCATTCTCGGCGCAGTGGGCCGCTCGTTCGGGCCGAAGCCGGTCGCCTGGGCGGTCACCGCCTATGTCGAGCTGATCCGCAACACGCCGCTGCTTATCCAGCTCTACTTCATCTATTTCACCCTGCCCTTCCTGGGCCTGCGCCTCTCCAGCAACACCGCCGCGATCGTCGCGCTCTCCATCCATCTTGGCGCCTATGCGACCGAGATCGTCCGCGCCGGGCTCGGATCCATCCCCAAGGGGCAGATCGAGGCCGGCAAGACGCTGGGGCTCAGCACCTACAGGATCGTCCGCCACATCGTCTTCGTTCCGGCAATCCGCGCCGTCTACCCGGCGATCACCAGCCAGTTCATCCTGCAGCTGCTCGGATCGAGCATCGTCTCGGCCATCGCCGCTGAGGAGCTGACCGCGATCGCCAACAACATGGTGATGCAGTCGTTCCGCACGTTCGAGATCTACATCGTCGTCGCGGTGATCTACTTCATCGTGGTGCAGGCGTTCATCGTCGTCTTCCGCTTCGGCGGCAACGTGCTGTTCCGCTGGAAGACCTGAGGATCGGCTCGGTGCTGCGCGATTTCACCTTCAACGAAGTCTATTTCCTCGTGCTGGCGGCGCGCTGGACTATCCTGCTCTCGGTTGTGGCCTTCATCGGCGGCGGCGCGCTCGGGCTCATCATCGCCGCGCTGCGCGTCTGCCCCTACAAGCCACTCCGATACGTGGCCATCGGCTATATCCAGTTCTTCCAGGGCACGCCGCTCCTGATCCAGCTCTTCATGGCCTATTACGGCTCGGCCTTCATCGGGCTCAGCCCCGATCCCTGGGCAGCGGCGGCGGTGACCTTCATCCTCAATTCGGCCGCCTTCTTCGCGGAAATCTTCCGCGGCTCGATCGAGAGCGTCCCGAGCGGCCAATGGGAGACCGCCACCGCGCTGGGGCTGAAATTCGTCCCGACGCTCTGGCTGGTCATCCTGCCGCAGGCGGTCCGGCTGATGCTGCCACCGACCGTCGGCTTCATGGTCCAAATCGTCAAATCGACCTCGGTCGCCTCGCTGATCGGCCTCACCGAGGTGGCGCGGACGGCGACCACGATCAACACCATCACCTTCGAGCCACTGCTCGTCTTCGGCACGGTCGCGGGGATCTACTTTGCCCTTTGCTGGCCTTTGTCGCTCCTCGCCGCCTACCTTGAGCGACGGCTCGGGACGCGCCAGGCACGGGCCGCCGGCGGCGCCGCCCAGATGCCGGTGGGCGCGACGGAAGCGCCGCAGGCCGCGGCGGCGGAAATCGAACCGGCGACGCGCGCCTGAGCGCCATCAGGCCGCAAGCGGCGTTTTCAGGAATTCGCGGTTGACGCAGTTCATCAGGACGCCGTCGCGGATGAAGGCGACGACGACCTCGATCGCCTTGCGCTGCATGTCCGCCAACGCCGACGGGCTGTAGAAGGCGGCGTGCGGCGTCAGCACCAGCCGCCCTTCCGTCCAGGGCTCGCGTCCCCGCCAAGCCTTGATCAGCGGGTGCTCGGGATCGGCTGGCTCCCTCGGCAGCACGTCGAGCGCCGCGCCGGCGATGCGCCCCGCCTTCAGCGCCTCGGCGAGCGCGTCAAGGTCGACGATCGGGCCGCGCGCGGTGTTGATGACGATCAAGTTCGGCTTCGCCCTGGCGAGGCTGGCGGCGCCGACCATGCCGCGCGTCTCCTCGGTCAGGGGCGCATGGACGCTGAGCACGTCGGCGCGGGCCATCACCTCGTCGAGGCTGCGGACGCGCTCGTAGCCGACAGCCAGTTCCGCGCCATTCGGCAGATAGGGATCGTAGAAGATCACCGTCATGTCGAAGGCGGCCGCGCGCCGGGCCGTGGCAAGCCCGATGCGGCCCAGGCCGAGCACGGCGAATGTTGCGCCGCGGAGCCGGCGCACGAGCGGGGCGGCGGCGAAATTCCAGCCGCCGGCCGGGTCATCGCGGACCGCCTCCCCATACGTCGAGGTGCCGCGGGCAAGCGCCAGCATCAAGGCAAGGGCGTGGTCGGCGACTTCGGTCGTGCCGTAGTCGGGAACGTTGCAGACCGGCACGCCGCGCGCCCCCCATGCGCTGGCGTCGACATTGTCATAGCCGACGCCCTCGCGGACGACGATCCGGCAGCGGTCGAACATTTCCACCTCCACCCCGATCGGGATGCTCGCCGCGCAGCTGATCACCGCGTCCGCCTGCCGGCAGCGCTCGACCGAAGGCGGCTCGACGGCTTCCGCTCCGGAGCGATGGATGTCGAAGGTGACGTCCGGCCCGAACGCCTCGTAGAGCGGGCTGTCGGGGGCGTAGGTGTTGACTTTCAGGATGCGCATGGAGCCTCGGCTGCGGTTGGAGGGGCGGCGGCTACTGGCCGAGCGCTTCCCAAGAATGTATCGAACCCAGCGAGTGAGATGCTCGCCGCCGGTTCGGTCAAGGAATAGACGATGCGGATCACCAAGGTCGAGACCATCTGGTTCGAGGCGCAGCCGCTCGCGGTGTGGCGGCAGGCCAACCCGACGGCGCGCCAGACGCTCCCCAACAATCTCTGGGTCCGCATCCATACCGACACCGGCTTCTCCGGGCTCGGCGAGACCTATTATCTGCCCCGCGCAGTGGCGGCCATCATCCA
Source organism: Hyphomicrobiales bacterium (assembly GCA_013812985.1). The sequence goes on from JACCSN010000865.1 coordinate 6,714, forward strand.
CGACGTCTACGCCCCCCTCCTCATCGGCCGCGACCCGCGCGACATCGAGAACCACTGGCAGAACCTCTTCGCGCTGGTGAATTTCTGCGGGCCGATGGGCGCCGAGATGCGCGCCATCTCGGCCGTCGACGTGGCGCTCTGGGACCTGCTCGGGCAGATCGCCGGCTTGCCGATCTACACGCTCCTCGGCGGCCGCAGCCGCGATCGCATCCGCCTCTACAATACCTGCGTCGGTTTCGGGAAATATCCCGACCTCGACGCCTGGCTCTCGGGACGTGCCGGCGAGCTGGCCGTGGACCTGCTGCGGCAGGGCATCACCGCCATGAAGATCTGGCCCTTCGACCAGTTCGGGCCGTCGATCGCCGGACCTGAGAACGAGCGCGGCCAGGTCATGGTGTGGGGCGCCGCCACCGCCGCCGGCACGCTCGGCCACGCGCTTTCCAACGACGATCTCAAGGCCGGCATCGCCATCGTCGAGGATATCCGCCGAACCGTCGGCGACCGCATGGACATTGCCATCGAGGGCCATAGCCGCTGGGACCTGCCCGCCGCCACGCGCATCGCCCGCGCGCTCGAACCCTACGACGTCATGTGGCTCGAAGAGATCATGCCGCCCGACAATGTCGACGCCTACGTGCGGCTGAAATCAGCGACGCGGGTGCCGCTCTGCCAGAGCGAACGGGTATTCACACGCTTCGGCTTCCGCCCCTGGATCGAGCGGAACGCCACCGACATCGTGATGATGGACCTGTCCTGGGGCGGCGGGCTGACGGAGGGGCGCAAGGTCGCGGCGATGGCCGACACCGCCTACCTCCCCTTCACCTGCCACGACACGATCGGGCCGGTGGCGCTGTGGGCGGCCACCCACCTGATGCTGCACGCGCCGAATGGCCTCATTATGGAGACCGTGCGCGGCTACCTCGACGGCTGGTATGACGACGTGCTCCAGGACCGCATCCCGGTCGCCGACGGCAGGCTCACCCTGCCCGACCGGCCGGGGCTCGGCACGCGGCTCCGCGAAGATTTCACCTCGCGCCCCAACGCCCGGGTGGAGATCACCACCGAAGAGAACCTCAAGGAGTGGTGACGGTGACACCCTCGGCCACGTTCGAGGTCCGCTAC
>JACCSN010000882.1 GCA_013812985.1 Hyphomicrobiales bacterium
CATTACGCAGGATCGTGAACAGCCAAGCGCGCAGATTGGTGCCTTCCTGAAACGTATCGAACTTCGCCCACGCCTTCATCAGCGTCTCCTGGACGAGATCGTCGGCGCGCTCGCTATTGCCCGCCAGTGACACAGCGAAAGCTCGCAAATTCGGTATGGAGGCGAGCAGGTCTTCCCGCAACGCCTTCGACACTGTCACCGGTGACGCTCCTCAGCTTTTTTGCGTCGTCGACCGCTCCAGCTTCTCCAGCAGTTCCATGAACTTCGAAGGTACGGGCTCGTTGATGACGTCATCGTAGATGGCCCGCAGATGCTTTCCGATTTCCGTCTGAATACGCGGCTCTATCTGGGCGCCCCCCCGCTCGATCGCAATACCTCCCATATCGCTCCGCATCCTTTTGCTGTCCTTTTCATTCGGCCCGTCGGCGGCGCCCTGGTCGTCCTTGCTCATCCAAATCTCCAGGCGCTCAGCTCGCAATGACGCAGCGCCAACCGTGTCGCCATAGCGCCATCCGCAGCGGGCTTCGGTCCTCGCACGTCTCAACGGACCAGTTCAAAGCGCGTTCCGACGACACTCAAGTTTCGCTAAAATTGCTTTCGTCATCGTTATCGAAGGGTTAGCGGGATTAATTATAATCGCGGTGTAACGAGATCGCCGAGCCGGAATCCCGCGAGCGCCCGCGCCCCATGTTTTTGGGAGCGCCCGAGCCATAAGACAAAAAAAATTGCTTGTCACGGAACCGGCGTTGGAAAGCAGCGTTTTCGGTATGCTTCGACATTCCGATCTGGTTCAGAAAGGCGTGACAAGCGAAAGTGGTGACTTTCACTCTCGTCAACGACATCAAGGCCGCGGTTTCCCAACCCGAGCCAGGACGAGGTTGGCGGACAGCACTTCACTCCGGCCGGCCTCCTCCTCATGCCCCCTTCCCCCTCGTGGTCGGCCGGAGTTCCCATCAGAGCCAGGAAGTGCATCCGCGGGAGAACCGACGGGGTCCCGTCTCGACGGCGCGGTCGATCTCAGACGGCTGTGAGTCTATGCCATCGTCCATGCGATCACGCCGAGCAGGACAAGCGCCAGAGGAATTCCGACCAGCATGACGGTTTTGTTCATCCGGCGCCGGTCCCCCTGGCGGGCTTCCGTCTTGGTCAGTTCTTCCGTCATTTCGATGAGTCCTGTTCTTTGCGACACCGTGTTCAAACGCGGGCCATGAAGGCCAGTTCCCTCCTTAGCCGCGACAGGATGCGCTCGGGTTTTGGTCGAGCTAAGTCGCTGACTCATGTGCTTGGCGCGGGCAGTAAAACGCGGAGTCCGCCCTTGCGGACGCGGCAGCGGAGCGGCGTTTCCAGCGAAATGATCTCGCCATCGACTGAAGCTTGCACCAGTCGCTCGGGCAAGATGATCTCAAATTCCTTGTCGTACCAGGATTCGAGCAGCGGATTTCTGGCGATCTCCCCGAGCGCAACGCTGGCGGTCAAGCGGATGAGATCATGCCAGCGATGGGATTTCGGCAGGTACAGGCCGAGCTGCCCTTGGCTGAGATCATCCGCGTAAGGCAGATGCCCTTCGCCGAGCGGGTTGTTGGAAACGAGGATCGCGACGGTGCGCCGCTCGATGTCCCGGCCGGCGATGCGGATGCGGGCGTCGAGGCGGGGCGGCTGGCCAACGACGATCCACCACGACTGAATGTTGGCGAAGACCTTTCCCCAGGCGGACCGGTAGCTTAGCCCTTCCCGCGTCTTGATCAGATGGGGATGGAGCCCCAGCGTGACGTGGTGGATGAAGAGCCGCCCGTTCACCTCTCCGATATCGACGGTGCCCAAGGATCCCGCCGCGAGAGCTTCGGCGGCGGCCTTCATGCCGAGCGGGACCCTGAGCGATCTCGCGAACAGGTTCATGGTGCCGAGCGGCAGCACGCCAAGAGCGAGGCCGCTCTCCGCCGCCTTGGCGGCGGCCGCCGAGACGGTGCCGTCTCCCCCGCCCACGACGACCGCGTCGCAGGGCTTCTCCCGGCAGATGCGCGCGATGGCGGGCGCCATATCCCGCCCGGAATGCACCTCCGGGACGACACGATGGCCGCGCGCCCGAAAGACATCCGACAGCTCCTCGGCGACGCGGTCCGGATCGCGGCCGCGCAGAATGCCGGCGTTCCGATTGAGGAGCAGCGCGAGCTTCACTCGGGCAAGCCTGAAAATTCGCGCAACCCAATCGGACGCGCGCCTAACCTATCCAGGGTCGTCAAGAGTTTCCGCCGCCCCGCGAACCACCGGCGCCGCGCATGGCGGCGCAACAGCCCAGCCTAGCCTTCCTCGCGCCCGCGCGCTTCCTCGTCTTCCGCCCGTTCCATGATCTCATCGGGCGCAAGGGCGCTGTCATCCGTGTCGAAAGCCAAGGCGCCGGGTGCGCCTGTCCCATCGACGGGCTCGTCGAGCGTAGCGAGCGCACCGCGAACGCCTTCGATCAGGTCGCCATATTCGTTGGTCTCATCCATGCCGCGCCGGGCCTGAAGGTCGTTCAGCATTCGGCGCAGAACCTCGCGGCGCTCTTCGATGCTGGCCGAGGCCGAACTCAGCACCGCGTCGACATCGTCGAGCGTATAGGGCTGATCGAAGCCCGGCAGGTCGGAATCATCACCGACATCGAAGTCCTCGGCCAGAGGCGTCATCTGAGAGCGCAGGTCTTTCGCCATGGCGACACTCCTGGTGTGTGGGCAGGAAAAGGCGTCGGCTGAACAAATGTTCCGCTTGCGCCGGCGCCCGCTATAGCTTCCGCGCCGGAGCGGGTTGCGGCGGGCCGGTAAAATGCACGCCGGCGTTCAGGCCCCGCTGCCAGGCGACCTCGCCGGGGAACATCTCGTTTGACGAGACGACCAGCAAACGCACCTCCTTTGGCAGGCTGGTCGGTCCGCCGAACGCGAGCCGGGCGCCTGTTTCGCTGATATCGCGCACGATGCAGTCGAGCACCGTCCAATCGGTCAAGATGACCTTGCCCTGCTTGAGCATGCGGCGGCGACCAGCGCCGCGATTGTTCGAATCCATCTCAACAACTCCGGAAGCAGAGCATGCACGTCTTCCTGAGCAAAGTGTTAACGGGCCGCGCCGTCGATGCCCCACCCGCTCGCTTTCGCGCTGATTGTCTTTTCCGCAAAGCGGCACGCGGCTCCTTCAGTCCAATTTACGCTTGACCCGCAGCAGCCGCCGCCCTAGCCTGCAAACGATTGCATAAGACCAGTCACGGATATGGGGAGAAGCAAGATGAGGACAGGTGCTGTCGTATGCGCCCTGGCTGCTGCCGCGATCGGCCTCACGGCCGGCGGCGCCGCGGCCCAGGAGCCGATCCGGATCGGCTCGTCGCTGCCGCTTACGGGCAATTTCTCGGTGAGCGGCGAGAAGCATCAGCAAGGCTTCGAGCTCTGCGTCGATCTCATCAACGGGAAAGGCGGCGTCCTTGGCCGTCAAGTTGAGCTGATCGTCAGCGACAATCGGTCCGACACGGAGACCGCGATCAACCAGTATGAGCGCCTCATCAACGTCGACAAGGCCGACGTGGTGTTCGGCACGTTTTCCTCCAAGCTGACCTTCCCCATCTCGTCGGTGATGGAGAAATACAACATGATCCACCCCGTGCCGGCGGGCGGTGCGCTGCGCATCTGGTCGCAGGGCTTCAAGCACATGTTCTATTTCCAGCAGGACGCCGCCGAGCTGATCGGCGATTCGCTCACCGAGATGGTGACGGAACTCATCCCGGAGGATCAGCGGCCGAAGACGGTCGCGCTGGTTCAGTCCGACGACTTTTTCGCCAACGGCATCGCCGCCGGCCTGCTCGGCCGCAAGGTGGAGAATCCCGGCGGCGGCGTGGTGGCCGACCTCGCGCCCGGCTACCTGAAGGATGCCGGCCTGGAAGTGGTCTTCGAGGAGCGCTGGCCGGAGGAAGGCTTCTCCGATTGGCTGAACCTCGCCAATTCCATCAAGCGCTCGGACGCCGAGCTGGTAATCGGCCTCACCGCCTCGGCCGAAGAGGCGGTGCAGCTCACCCGCGCCTTGCAGACCGTGCGCGCCCAGCCGAAACTGCTGTATCTCAGCCAAGGCACGCAGGCGGAGTTCCAGGAAGGGCTCGGCGACGCTGCCGAAGGCATCGTCATGCACACCTCCTGGCACCAGGACGTGCCCTTCGAAGGCGTGCTCGCCGGCGAGCCTTTCACGAACGTGGATTTCAAGGCCGCCTTTGAAGCGAAGTTCGGCAAGGCGCCGGACGAGGATTCCGCCATTCCCTTCGCCGTCTGCCAGGGCGTGGAGCAGGCGATCCGCGGCGCCGGCGCGACCGACAACCTGAAGCTCAGCGAGTGGATGCACGCCCGCACCGAGGCGGAGCCCGTCAGGACCGTGCTCGGGGCGTTTCACTGGGACGAGCGCGGTCTGCCGATCGAGCGGCCGTTCCTGGAGGCGCAATGGCAGGGCGGCGCGCTCAAGTTCGTCTATCCGACGGACGAGTTCGCCGGCGTGGCCCCGCTGATCTATCCGAAGCCGGAATGGCAATAGGCGGCTGAAACGGCCCTCCTCTCCCCCTTGTGGGGAGAGGTCGAGTCGCGGAGCGACCGGGTGAGGGGCGTGTGTCCCGCCGCCCGCGCAGGCTGAGCTCCCTACTCTCTGGAGGTTCGCAAATGCTTGAGGTGCGCGGCCTCTGCAAGCACTTCGGCGGCATCCGCGCCGTCGAGACATGCTCCTTCACGGTCGAGGCCGGCTCCATCACCGCGCTGATCGGGCCGAACGGCGCCGGCAAGACGACGGCCTTCAACTGCATTTCCAAGACCATGAAGCCGAGCGCCGGCGAGGTCTGGCTCGACAGGGTCAGGATCGACGGTCTCCGCCCGCATCAGGTGACCAAGCTCGGCCTCAGCCGCACCTTCCAGATAAGCCGCAACCTGGAGGATCTTACAGTTTTGGAAAACTTGGTCGTGCAGTCGCGGGTCGCCCATTGGCGCGAGCTGCTCGGACCGGCCGTCAGCGCTGCCGAGCGGGACAAGGCGGCCGAGATCCTCGAATTCCTCGACATCACCCGGCTGGCGCATGAGGAGACGCGGAGCCTTTCCTACGGCCAGAAGAAGCTGATGGATTTCGGCGCGCTTCTCATGTCCGAGCCAAAGATCATCCTGCTCGACGAGCCGGCCGGCGGGGTCAATCCGCGGCTTCTCCAGGAGATCGTCGACCGCATCCGCAAGCTGAACGAGCGCGGCCTGACGGTGCTCATCGTGGAGCACAACATGGAGCTGGTGATGAGCCTCTCCCACAAGGTGGTCGTCATGGCGCACGGCCAGGTGATCGCCGAGGGAACGCCGGGCGAGGTCCAGGCGAACCCGCTCGTGCTGGAGGCTTATCTCGGCGGCGCCGCCAAGGACCTGCCGGTCCCGCCTGTCGCGCCCAACGTCGCGGGCGTCGGCCTTGCCTGAGCTCCTGGAGATCCGCGATGTCGTCGCCGGCTATGGAAGCGGCCCGTCGATCCTGAACGGCGCGACGCTGACCGTCCGGCCGGGCCAGGTCCAATGCATCATCGGTCCCAACGGGGCCGGCAAATCGACGCTTCTGAAGGCGATCGTCGGGCTTCTGCCGCTCCGCGAAGGGGAGATCCTGTTCAAGGGCGAGTCGATCGCCGGCCTCAGGCCGGACCAGATCCTCAGGAAAGGCATCTGCTTCGTGCCGCAGGAGCGCGCGCTTTTCCCCAGGATGAGCGTGCGCGAGAATCTCCGCATGGGCGGCTACGTGCTCTCCGACAAGCACGTCCTGGAGAAGCGCCTCGAATCCGTGCTGGAGCAGTTCCCGATTCTCCGCGAACGCGCCCATCAGCATGCCGGCACCATGTCTGGCGGCCAGCAGCAGATGCTCGCCATGGCGCGGACGCTGATCGTGGAGCCGGAGATCGTCATGCTGGACGAGCCGTCGCTTGGGCTCGCCCCGCAGATCGTCCAGCAGATGTTCGAGATCATGCACATGCTTTCCGCGCGCGGAATGACGATCATCCTCGTGGAGCAGAACGCCATCATGGGCCTAAAGAACGCCCATTGGGGCTCCGTGCTCGATCTCGGCCGCACGCTGTTCGAGGGCCCGGCCGCCGAGGTCCTCGCCGACCCGCGCATCCAGGAGCTTTACCTCGGCAAGGCGGCAGCCGCGGCTGCGGCCTGAGGAGAACGATGGGCCAGATCCTGCAGATCCTCATCCTCGGCCTGGCGCTTGGCGGCGTCTATGCGCTGATGGCCTCCGGCCTGACGCTGATCTTCGGCGTCATGCGCATCGTCAACCTGGCCCACCCGATCATGATCATCGCCGGCGCCTTCGTCAGCTACTGGCTGTTCAGGCTCACCGGCCTCGACCCGATCCTCTCCATGCCGATCGCCGCGATCGCCATGTTCTGCGTCGGGCTCGTCCTCTACAAGCTCGTCTTCGAGCGCGAGGCGGCGAGCGCCAAGTATTCCGAGATGACCGTGCTTCTGACCTTCGCCGTGGCGCTCTGCGCCGACGGGCTCCTCGGCACGCTCTTCACCAACACGCAGCGCGGCACCAATCCGTCCTATGCGACCGACGCGATCTTCCTCAGCGACTACCTGCCCAAGGGCGGCGCCCTTGCCGGCCTGTTCGGCGACGTGTTCATCCCGACCGGCCAGCTTTATGCCGGGCTCGCCTCGATCGTGGTGATCGGGGCGCTGCTCCTGTTCCTGCGCTACACCCGCTTCGGCTACGCCATCCGCGCCACGACGCAGAACCGCGCCGCCGCCCAGCTGATGGGCGTCAATGTCGGCTTCGTCTCGCTCGTCACCTTCGGGATCGGCATTGGGCTCGCCGGCGCCGCGGGAGCGCTGATCTCCTTCATCTTCCAGTTCTTTCCGGCCAAGCACTGGGAATGGATCGCCATCCTGATGTCGCTCGTCGTCCTGGGCGGCATGGGCAAGCTGATGGGCGTCATCGTCGCGTCCCTTCTCCTCTCGGTGATCGCCGCCTTCGTCGGAACCTATTTCGGCGCGACCTGGTCGACGCTGACCTTCTTCCTGGCGCTGTTCCTCATCCTACTGATCCGCCCGCAAGGGCTGTTCGGCGACCGCATCGAAGAGGTGTGACGCGATGGCTGCGAACCTCGATGTCGGCGAGGTCCTCGATGCGCGCCGCGACTACAATGCGGGGCTTACCACAACGGCGCGCGCCGGCCGGCCGATCTGGGCGCCGCTGCTGCTGCTTTTGCTCCTGGCGCTCGTCCCGGCCCTGCAGCTGACGGGCGGCTACAACTACCTGCTCCATCTCCTCCTCTACATGATGATGTATGTGGCGATGGCCTCGAGCTGGAACATCCTCGGGGGCTACACCGGCTACATCTCGCTCGGCCACAACGTCTTCTTCGCCATCGGGGCGTATTTCTCCGGCATGGTGCTGGCCTTCTTCGGCGTCTCCACCATCCTGACCGCGCCGCTGGCCGGCGTCGTCGCCGCCGGCATGGGCTTCCTCATCGGCCTCGTCACGCTCCGGATGCGCGGGCCGACCTTCATCATCTCGTCGATCGCGCTGCTCATGGTGGCGCGCATCCTGTTCGACAATTGGCGCTTCGTCGGCGGCTCTAACGGCATCACCCTGCCGCAGCTCTCGCTCGACGCGCAGTGGATCAAGATCCCCTATTATTACGCCTTCCTGGCCATCGCAGCTTTGACGGTCTACGCCTCCTACCGGATCAAGCACTCGAAATTCGGGCTGCACCTGCGCGCCATTTCCCAGGACGAGGTGAAGGCGGAAAGCGCCGGCATCAATACCCGCATGACCAAGGCAGCCGCCTTCGCCATCTCCGCCTTCTTCGTCGGCATGTGCGGCGCCGTGTGGGGCGAGTACCTCACCTACATCCGCCCGAACATCTTCCTCATCATCCTGATCGCCGCCAACATGGTGCTGATGTGCATCCTGGGCGGCAAGGGAACCGTCGCCGGGCCGATCATCGGCGCTGTCCTCCTGATCCTCTTCAACGAGGTCTCCGTCGCCACGATGGGGGCCAGCGAGATCAACATTCTCGGCACCGGGCTGATCATGGTGCTGGCGTTGAAGTATTTTCCGAACGGCATCGTCGGCACGCTGGCCAGGAAGAAGAAGCTGCCGCGCTGGCTGGACTGGGACTAGACTTCACCCACTCCCGCATCGCGGGAGAGGGTGGCCCTCCGGCTTGCCGGAGGGTCGGGAGCACCGTAGTTTTGAAAAAGAAGGCGCTCTCAAGGCTGCACAGTTTGAAGCGCTGGCGCCGGGAACCCTCTCCCGACCCCCGACTTGAAGTCGAGGGTCACCCTCTCCCGCATTAGCGGGAGAGGGGACGCGCCTGCGGTGGCATGGGAGATCAAATGCCCGAATTCGTCCTCCACAATGCGCCGCAATCGACCTGCTCGCAGCGGGTCCGCTTCGTCCTCAACGCCAAGGGCATCCCCTTCGAGGAGGTGAAGCTCGACCTCTTCGCCGGCGACCAGCTG
>JACCSN010000916.1 GCA_013812985.1 Hyphomicrobiales bacterium
GCGCCGCAATGGCACGCGCCTTCGGTCGAGGCGGCGACCGCCACGGCCTTCGCCGAGCCGCCGCCGGCCGGCGATTTGGGCGCGGCCAGCATCGAGGACCTGATCCTGGCGGAGGGCGGTTAGGGTCCGTCCGGCTCGTCAGGCAATATCGAGCACCGCGTCAAAGCGCGCGACCTCGCCCGCGATATCCATCACCAGCTCGGGCCGAAAAATCCGGTCACGCCGGTTTTCAGGTTCGCCGGGGAAATAGAGCTGCGTGGTCAGCACCGGCTCGTTCCGCGCCTGGTATTTGATATGGAAGTGCCGCGTCCTCCCGGGATAGAGCCCCGGCCGGATCGTCTCGAAGCGGTAGCTCCCGTCCGGCCCGGTGAATTGATGGCCGCGCAGACGGAACCCGTCATTGTCGTACTCGCCGGCATCGTCGGCATGCCAGAGCTCCACCAGCGCGCCTGAGACGGGCCGGCAAGCGCGGGAGAGCACGGCGCCGGTGAGCACGATCGGCGCGCCCGCCATGCCGCTTTCGCGCAGCGCCGAGCGCTCGGGCGAATTGCGGGTGAAGAACGGGCCTTCGGTCTGCGCCGGCGTCGGCTCGTCGTCGTCGTCGCAGGCGGGCGTCGGCTGCAGCGCCGTCTGCGCCGCTGCCGGGTCGCCAGCGAGCGGGATGAGCCCGGCGAGCCCCGCCAGCCCGGTGGCGAGGCCCTGGAGGACGAGCCGGCGCTCGCGCTGAACTGGGCGGAATATGGCCATGCCTACGGCTCCCGTTGCGACGGCGTGAGTGTCGGTTCCCATACGGGCCGAATTGCGGCCAGGAGCGGGACGGTCGCCGTGCGCGGTTTTTGTGTATTCTCGCCGCATAACCCCGATACGGAGGGAGATTGGGAAATGCCCGGCCGAACGAACGTCCTGGTTGCGGCTTTGAGCCTTGGCTGGTCGGTTTTCGCCGATGGCGCCCGGGCCGCGACGCCCGAGGCCTGGGCGGCGATGCGCGCCGAAGTGGAGGCGGCGTGCGTGCGGGCGGCCGAGCCGCTGATCGAGAGCCCCCGAGCGCGGGTCGACCCGTTCGGTTCGGAGCATTTTGGCCTGGCGCTGATCGAGGGGAAGGCGCGCGGCGGCGACGGGGAGGTCGCCGCGATCTGCGTCTTCGATAAGCAGGCCCGCACCGTGGAGATCGGCGGCGAGCTGCCGGCCGCCGGCCGGGGGAGCGGGGCATCCGGCCCGCTTGGGTGGACGGCTTTGTTCGAGCCTTGCGGCGAGGGCTGCCGGGCGCTGTTCGACGAGCTCGCGCCGGCCGACGCGGACGCGCTGCGCGAGCTGCCGGCGCGGGTGGCGGGGACGATCGAGGCGGTCGCGGCAGGCGACATTTCGGCCTGGCCGCCGCGCGCCCAGAGCGCGCTTGCGCTCATTCGCGGCATCGATCCGACCCCGGCTATCGCCCTCGATCCGGGCGAGCGGGCCGTGCTCTGGTACGGTTTTTTGGACGAGGGCGGCGAGGAGGTTGGCCGCCATCGCTGCCGCATCCACGAGGCGGACGGCGAGCTCCGCCTCACCAAGCTGACGGGCGAGGGCCGGACCGTGCGCCTGGTGGAGTTCGGCCCCGGCACGGCGGCCATCGGCCGCACCTACCTGCCGGAGCAGCGGGAACGCCGCTACGACCCGGGCCGCCCGAACAATCGCGGCAACGAGAATTTCGGCAATATCGTCGGCCTTGCCTTCGCCGCCGAACGCGGCGGCCTCGCGGTCGTCAGCGCTGATATGCACGGGTTCACGGAGCCGGACGCGACGTTTTTCGAGGTGCTCCTGGTGGAGTAGGGGAGGCAGTGGGGTTTGGAGGAGGAGCCAAGCGATCGCGCCCCCGGCGCCGGATTCCGGCCGAGGTCGATGTGAGGCGAGGGATGCGGGGCGAGGACACCCTTTTGATGTTCCCTCTGGTGTCCGCTCGTCATGGCGCGCATGGCTTGTCCGACGCATGTTCAGCCTCGCCTACGTCATCCTGCCTTTCTCGGATACATCGCCTGCGGAGGCGATCCGCCGCTCGCTCGCCCGCTTCGA
>JACCSN010000921.1 GCA_013812985.1 Hyphomicrobiales bacterium
GCGAAGCGGCGCCCTGTTTGGCGCTCAGGCCGCGGGCCTTGTTGGAGTAGCAGCCATAGTAGCGGGTGAGATGCTCGCCCTTGTTGGGGATGTCCTCCGAGTTCTGTGGACCCGGTCAGAAACAACCTGGTCGCGGCACGCATCCGGATCAGTTCCTGCCCCCCGGCGATGAGCGCCCAATCGTCGGCTCCCGCGCGATATACATCTGTTCTCGCATTACCTCTCGCACCTCATGCAGACGTTCAATCGAAATCTTCGGGAATGCACCGAGCTGTCGCGCCCGCAGGGATTGCCCTGCTACATCACGCTGGCGGATTTTAATCAGCTGTGTCGCACCATCACGTACGAGGTGCTGGGAAAACTGATCGAACAGAAGCCGCGCGCGACCATGGTCGTCGAGAAGACGCCGGATCACGTTCAGCATATCGGATTCATTCGCGCGCTCTTTCCGAAGGCGAAGATCGTTCACGTGATCCGCGACGCGCGCGACGTGGTGCTTTCGCAGATGGAGGCGGGGAAGAAATCGTGGGGCGCGGACTGGGCGTCGCAAAGTCCCGCGGATGCCGCGAAGACTTGGGTGGAGTGGACGAAACAGGGATGCGCCTGGCGCGCCGAGCCTTATCCGTACATCGAAGGGAAATACGAAGACCTGCGATCCAATGGGCCCGCGACGCTCGGGCGCGTTTATCGCTTTCTCGGTCTCCCGCTGCCGCAGGCGCGCGTTGAGGAAATTTACAAACGCTTCTCATTGGAAAGCTGCGCCAACGGGAGCGCGCCCCAGGTTTTGATCCGCAGCGGAGAGCTCGCCGTGACGAAGGTCCCCGCTTATCCGGAAGGATTTTTCCGCTCCGCCGAGCGCAAGAAAAAAGCGGCGCTCTCACCAGAGGATATCGCGGTGATCGAACAGGTCGCCGGACCGATGCTGGAATACTTTAAATATCCGTTGCCCGAGAAGAAGACGGCGAGTTCGGAATAGCTCGGAACTGCATTCTCGATCACTTGGTGTGTTGAAAGTCCGCGAACTCTTTTTCGATCGCGGCTGGATCGCCCGGGCCTTTGTGAACGAGAATGCGGTACTTCAATGTGAATGATTTTCCAGGGAGCAGTTTGTATGGTTCGGCGAACAGCATCGATGGGTTGAGGTAGACTCCGCCCTCGCGCGCCCACAGGTGCCACGGTGATGGGTAGCGCTCGTTTGCAGGATGGCAGATGATGGTCAAACCGCTCGCGCCGAATTGCGGATCGATGACGCCGCTGGCGTCGATCCAGCGCGAAGCGGGTCCGCGTGCGTCCATTCCGCTGCGTCCTTCACTATCGATGACGCGCACCTGCTTGATCGAGTCCGGAGCGCGATAAGAGAGGCCCGCGTAACCGCCGCCGGTTTTATTTGGCGGCGTGCGATCGAACGTCAGCTCTTGATCCTGCGCCGTGAAGGTCATGTACCAGTCGATGACGTAACTGCCATCGGCGCGCGGTGCTTCGGCGATGATCCGCCGCTCTTCCTTGAGCAGCAGCGCGTCACCCGTGCCATAATCGATTTCCATCGAGATTCGCGCGCCATCGGGGTTGGTCTGGACGGTTTCGTTTCCGCTGAAGCGCGTCCAGCCCGCCGGCACGCCGTCGGGATCGAGTTCCGTCGCGCCCGGCTTCTTCGGTTGCGCCCACTCCCAGTAGTTGACGCCGTTGATCGTCTTCCAGCTGAACCACAGTGCGCGGTGCCATGGGTGATCCTTGGGCGCAAAGTTCGTCAACGTGGGACCGCTCGGCAGGTTGACCGGATGAAAGTAAGGGACGTTGTCTTTCGTCGCGTAGTGGTAGGTCCACAGCGTTTTGCCGTCGAGCATCATTGAAAGGTGCGAGCCTTTCTGATGATCCCAACTCACGCCGCTCGCCGCCGCGCTTGGCTCGCGCGACATTTTGTAGGCCTGCATGATCGTGTAATACTTGGCGATCATGTTCGGCTCTTCCCATTCGGGCATCTTTCCGGCGGCGAGGAATTCCAGATACTTCTGCGCGACCTGCGTGAAGTGCGCTTCATGCCCGACGTTGTAGCGATCGGGAATGTTCACCTCCCACGCTTTGCCGCTCTTCTGCACATCCACGCCGGGGTACATCTCCGCGATTTTCGCGATGGCGCTTCGCAGTGTTTTCTCGAAATCCGCGTCATCAATCCCGGCAATGTTTTCCACATAAAGCGTGGCTTTATACTTTTGCTCTGCGCCTTGCTTGATGATCAGGTTGGCCTTGCTCCCGCGCATGATCGAGTTGTGCGTGTCCGCTGTGCCTGGCGGGGCCTCGAAATTCCACCTCACGGAAACCTTCGCGACAGAGCCCTTGATCAGGTACGTGAATTCGCCGTTGCCCATCACGTGCAGCAAACTGTCCTTCACATCCTTCTTTAGAAATTCCGGGAACTCGCTCTGGCCTGTCACCTTCTTGAACTGCTCGGGCGTCAGCGTGGTTGCCCAGTGTCGGGCTGCAAGCATCTTGATGTCGGACTCGGGCCGGATGATTTGCTCCGGGAACGCTCCCCATTGAACGAGATCGACCAGATGTGTGGTAACGTCGACGATGCCTTCTCCCTCTTGTGTGACGTCGAAAAACCACGCCGGCCGCTTCAGCGGACTGCCGGCGACTTGCTTGAAGAAATGATGGACGCTTTCCTTAGTAATCGCTGGCTCCTCGACCGTTCCCTTGACGAGCGTTCCAAAAACTTCCTCAACGCGCGAAAGCTCTCGCTGCAATGTGTTGGTGATCTCATAGCGCTCCGGCATCACGTCGTAGAGCAGCACGCCTTTCTTCTTCGCGGTCTCGAAGGCGCCGATGAGCCGCTGGAGATGATCGGGGTTGATCGCCATCGGTTTGTCGGCGAGCACGTTGAGTCCCGCGTCGATAGCGCCGGCGATGTATTCGGTTTTCCTCGAATTGTTGCCGGAGATGACGACGACATTTCCCGGCCGGTCCTTGATCATCTGTTCAAAAAAGTCGGGCTGTGCATGAACCTTCAGCTCCCAGTGCGTGGGCTGCTCGGCGCGGGAGTTGAAGCTTTCGATGCGCGCGATGTGCTGCTGAAGATCCTCACCCGCCGGCGCGTAGACGTGGACTACCGGATCAATCGCATCGTTCATTTGCTTCTGAACCAGAGCCGCATGGAAATGGCCCGGATCGAGGGTGATCAGCCGAACCTTTTCCTTCATTCCCGCGGGCTCCTTGGGCTGGGCGCTGACTGCCGCCGGTATCAGAGCCAGGATCAACGCAACGATGAGACGGTTTGTTTTGCTCATACTCAGATTCTGATCGGGATTCTGTTTTTCTTCAGAACGGTTTCGGTGCTGTACGGATCGCGCTGCGGACGGCGAACAAGCTTCTGGGCTTCAGCGTCGTCGATGAAGTGCTCCTTGGCGGGATCCCAGTGGAGCTTGCGGCCGAGCTTCATCGCTGCGTGAACCAGGAGGCAGCCCGAGCACGAGCGATGCCCGTCCTCAGCTGGCGCGACCGCAGGCTTGCGGGTCTGAATGGACACCAGCCAATCAAGCAGATGATCCTGATTGGGCGACACGTGCAGATGCTCGTCGCTGTCCTTCAATTTGATCTGCAGAATCTTCGGATCGCTGGCGTCGAGATGCTTGACGCTGTTGGCAGTGACGTTCGGATCGCTGGCGGTCACGGAGGCGCCGCTTGGGCGGGTCACCCAAATCCAGCCGTCCTCGCCTTCGAAGCGCACACCCACGGGGTTCTTGTTCGACAGCATGAGCGTCGCGCCGTTGGCATATTTCGCTTCGGTGTTGAAGTCGCCGTGCACGTCCCACAAGCCTCCGGTTGCGAACTTCGCCTGCGCCTCGATCCACACCGGCCCGGAATGCTCCATGCCGAGCCCCCAATGCGCGATGTCGATGTGATGCGCGCCCCAGCCGGTGATCATGCCGGCGCCAAACTGCTCGCAGCGTAACCATCCCGGCCGGTCGTAGCGTTTACCGTTGTCAGCCGTTTGCGGGTGCACGCGATCCTGCGTGTAATACACCAGCGGGGTCTGACCGAGCCACATGTCGTAGTCGAGGTTTTCAGGGACCGGTTGCTCCTGCTTGTTTCCGCCGGACGGATCTCCAGGCAGGCCGATGATGACTTTGTTGACCTTTCCGATGTAGCCGTTGCGGACGAGCTCGCACGCATATCGCCAGTGCTCGCCGGAGCGCTGCTGGCTGCCCATCTGGAAAATTCGCTTCTTCTTCGCGATCACGTCGGCCATTTGCCGGCCTTCGGAAATGGTCAGCGATGCGGGCTTCTGCAGGTAAACGTCCTTGCCCGCGAGCGCGGACTCAATCGCGGGTAATGCGTGCCAATGATCGGGCGTGCTGATGGCAACGGCATCGATCGACCCATCCTCCAGCATCTCGCGGTAGTTCGAGTACGTCTTTACCTTTACGGGGTTCTCAGTCCCGAGCTGCTGCGCGTAGCCTTGCTCGACGAGTTGCTGCGCATCGTTCAGGCGCACGGGGTCGAGGTCGCAGACGGCGACGATGCGCGCGCGATCCGGATGTTTCATCACGCCGGGGATGTCCATCGAGCGCCCGATACGACCGCAACCGATCTGCGCGACGTTGATGCGACTGTTGGCGGAAGTTCGGCGTGCCATCGGTGACCTGCTCGTTGCACATCCTGTGATCATTGTTGGGAAAGCGATAGCGCCCGCGGCCAACGACGCCGAGCGGACAAACTCGCGGCGCGACAGCCCCGCAGGAAACAACTTGCCTGTCTTCCTCATCTTTCATTCTCCATGATGGAATTGTTAGCGCGGATCAATTTTTCTTAGCTGCGGTTTTCCTGGACGGCTTGGCCTCGCCCATCGCCCAAAGAATACCGCCACGAATGTGTTTGACGAAAATCGGATCCTGGTAGTGCTCCTTCTTGTGGCCCAATGCCGTGTAGAAGGATCGCCCGCCCTCGAACTCGTGATACCACGCAAGCGGCATCTTGTCGCCGAAGCGGTCGCCGGGGTACTCCGCCTTTTTCGGATCATCGATCTTGCTTGGATCCGTTACCAGCAGCGGACGAGTGTTCTTGTTGAGATTGTCCAGGTAATAGCATTCATCGTCCCAGGTGAACGTGGCCGGCAGATCTTTCGTCGCGGGATGATCCTTCTCGACCACGCGGACTTCGAACGGCTGAATCTTTGGATGCCGGTTGAACTTCCCGCCTAACAGCGCCCAGAACCATGGCCACTCGCGTTCAGAGCCGGATGCCGAGTGAATCCCCACAAACCCGCCGCCGCCGCGAATATAGCGTCGAAAACTATCGCGCTGCGACTGCGTTTCGAACGCTTCGTTGTTGCTGTTGGCGAAAATGATCGCGGAGTACTGCTTCAGGTTCTCAGGTGTGAAAACGCCCGGATCTTCCGACGCGTCCACATCAAAGCCATCCTCAGCGCCCATCTTCTTGATGGCCTCAATGGCGAAAGGAATATTGTCGTGAACGAACCCCTTGCCGTTGGTCACATAGTTTCGCGTATAGACCAACACCTTCTTCTTCTCCGCAGCCGCGCCAAATGCATCGCATGTCATAAGTAGTGCTAGCAGGCACACGGACACCGTAGTTTGCAAGTTATTCACCCGACTACCTCCTTCACTGACGCAGAAAATTGGTGTGTGGAATGCATCGCCCGTTTTCGCCGAGCGACTGCGACGCACGAAGGGTCGCGAAATGATTCACTGGGCAGAGCCGGAATCGAACCATCGTGTGATTTCCCAGAAAAAACGCTGACTTCTCGGCACGGCGGCGCAGAATCCGGCGCACTTACTTTCGCACAAGCAGTTGCGGAAGTCATGCGGTTGCCTCTATCGAAAATAGAAAAGGCCGAAGCTGTCCGGCGCTTGCTCGCGGCCGAGTCGTCTATTCTTCAATGTATCAAGATTCCTTGCCGACGTCGTCCCGCGTTGCGGAAGATCGACCTCGGCTCCAGCGTCGGCGGCGGGTTCTGGTGGCCGCTAGCGATTACGTCGGCGGCCTGCGGCCAGCGGATCGCACCAATAGTCAGCAGCCCCGTGGTCTCATCTCCGCCCCTCCTGACGTGAAGGTGCGCTCGAGGCGAAAGTCGAACGAAGATGATGCGTTATCCGAAGGCATAGCTGAATAGGAG
>JACCSN010000947.1 GCA_013812985.1 Hyphomicrobiales bacterium
TCTTCGAGGAGCGGCGGGGCCGCCTTTCACGGCTTCCGCTGGCGCGACAGGGCGGACTGGAAGTCGTGCGGGCCTGGTGAACAGCCGGGCGTGGGCGACCAGAAGCTCGGAACTGGCGACGGCTCCACCACGGCGTTCCAGCTGAAGAGGCGATATGGAAGCGCGTTCGCCCCGTACTTCCGCGACATCGTCAAGCCGGTGGCCGGTACGGTCCGGGTGGCGGTTAATGGCGCGGAGAAGGCGGCGGGCACGGCGTTCGTCGTCAACGCCGCGACCGGAGTCGTGACGTTTCAGCCTGGACATATCCCGGCCGCCGGGAAGGACATCACGGCCGGTTTCGAGTTCGACGTGCCGGTGCGGTTCGATACGGATCGGCTGGACATCAATCTTGCCGCGTTCGAGGCCGGGGATGCGCCGGCGATCCCGATCGTGGAGGTTAAAATTTGAAGCTGGCAGTCCGTAGGGTGGGCAGTGCCGCAAAGCGGCGTGCCCACGCGAATGCCGCGCGTTCATTAGTGTGCATGTGTCTGTCCAACCGGCGGTGGGCACGCCGCGCTTTGCCCACCCTACGACCTACTGCCCGACTGGCCTTCCTCGGAGACGTGCATCATGAAAGCATTCTCGCCGGCGCTCGCGGCGCATCTCGCGACGGGCACGACGACCCTGTGCACGTGCTGGCGCGTGGAGCGGCAGGACGGCGCGGTGTTCGGCTTCACCGACCACGATCGCACGATCGTCTTCGGTGAGGTCAACCATGAGCCGGCGACCGGGCTCGATGCGAGCGATGCCGTCGCTCATGCCGGACTGCAGGTGGGCGGGCTGGAAGTGACCGGCGCGTTCGCCTCCGACCGGATCACGGAGAACGATCTTGCCGCGGGGCTCTATGACAATGCGCGGGTGGAGTCGTGGCTGGTGAACTGGGCGGAGCCGGCCGAGCGGCATCGGATGCGGGTCGGCTCGATCGGCGAGGTAAAGCGGGACGGCGTGACGTTCACGGCGGAATTCCGCAGCCTCAGCCATGCCCTCGACCAGGAGCGCGGGCGCATGTTCCGGGCGACCTGCGACGCCGATCTCGGCGACGGGCGCTGCAAGGTGGACCTCGCCGGCACGGACTGGACGGCAAGCGCCGCTGTGCTGGCGACTGACGGTTTCGGGCGCCTGACGGCCCTGGTTCCTGGCAACCGGCCGACCGGCTTCTTCGACGCCGGCGCGCTGCTCTTCGCCAGCGGGCTGAATGCCGGCCTGCGGACCGAGGTGCTGCGGCATGTCCGCGACGGAGAGGGCGATCATTTCGAGCTTTGGCAGGTGACCGCCGAGCCGATCGCGCCGGGCGACGCCTTTACGGTTTCGGCCGGCTGCGACAAGCGCTTCGAGACCTGCCTCGGTCGCTTCGGCAACGACGTGAATTTCAGGGGCTTTCCGCATATGCCGGGCAACGATTTCGCGCTGTCTTATCCATCGGGAGACGGGCCGAATTCCGGCGGGAGGCTTGTGGATTGATGGCCGGTCGGCCGGACATCGTCGCCGCGGCGCGCGGCTGGATCGGCACGCCCTATCGGCATCAGGGCTCGCTGAAAGGCGTCGGCTGCGACTGCCTGGGGCTGCTCACGGGGGTCTGGCGCGAGGCAACCGGCGAGGCAACGCCGGTGCTCCCGGCCTATACGCCGGACTGGGCGGAGGCGCTCGGGCGGGAGACGTTCGCGGAGGGAATGCGGCGGTATCTGATAGAGATCCCGGCGGGCGAGGCGCGGGAAGGCGACGTGCTGCTGTTTCGCTGGCGGGCGCATCTGCCGGCCAAGCATGCGGGAATTTTGACCGGGCTCGGCACGATGGTTCATGCGCAGGAGCATTGCGCGGTGGCGGAGGTGGCGCTGAGCGGGTGGTGGCGGAGGAGGGCGGCGTTTGGGTTTGGGTTTGCGGGTGTGCCTCTGGCGACCCTACCACCAGGCGCTCAGTGACCTTGGCGAACGTTCTTGCAACTGGGCGATGCAGGCAGGATAAGCCTCGAACTGGGAACCTTTCGCGGTGCACTGGGTGAACGAAGCCGATCCGAATGACCCCGGTATATGGGCGCTAATGGAAAGCGTCCTTGGGCGCATTGACGATCCTTGGCTCCTCCTCACAGCAGTGGTCTTGATTTTTGCCCTGTTCCTGGGGCCTTCTTATATAAGGGCTATTAGTGAGGCTCGAAGAGAAGGGCGGCGGGTGAACGCTGAGCTAACGAGGCGGCAGCGGTTGTTGGATATGCAGATCGCTAAGCGACTGAAGGAATTACAAGACAGCGATCAAGGGGAACGATGATGGCTACAGTCTCAGCGGTGCTCGTCGCGGCGCTCCTGGTCGCGGCGCTACGTCTCGCCCTGGCTTACGCGCGCTCCGTTGCCTCAAATCGGCGAAAATATCGAGAGCACGTCGAGGCATTCTATCAGGCGGTGGAGCCGCTTCTGTCGAATAAGGAAACTCCGCAAGAGCTGCTCGGAGTTCTGCGTTCCTTGAACGGGGAAATTTCTAATCCGCGCGCTTCCCGACGGCTCTCCGATTTCTTTCTTTCCGGACGACAGCTTGAGCAGACTCCGGAGACGCGTAGGATTATCGCCAAAATCCAAGCCTTTGTGCGCCCGCGTCCTCTCATGCAGACTGCCTGGCGTGACACAATGAGCAACTGGTTCTTAGCAGTGACATACCGATCGATTTTTCTTGGTCCTATCCTGAGAGCAGCGATGACGAACGCGCGCCTGCAAGATACGGCCAGCTCCGTTGCGGCGAGAGGAGGGGGTCGGAACGATAACCCCCCGACGGGTGGTTTGGCGGGCGCAGCATCAGCCTGCTGAATAAGCGTCGTTGCTCTTCAGCGGATCAATGTCGAACAACGAAGCAAGCGGAATCGACTCTCGCTATATTCCCGCTTGCTCTTCAAGAACGGCCTGTCTTTCTGGGCAGTAGAACCTGAGCGTCTCTCTGAGCGTCTGGAGCCCGACGATCTGACCGTCGTGGATAGCGAACCTGTCGATTGGGACGCTTGGCGCGATCTGCGGGCGAGCCCCCGCTGACCGTTTCAGCGGACCCTCTTATCATTTTTCGGAGCTCTCATGGCCACGCTCGTTCTCGGCGCCGCGGGCGCCGCGCTTGGCTCGTCGTTCGGCGGGGTCGGCGCCATCCTGGGGCGCGCCGCTGGGGCGCGACGGATTTCGAGGAGGAATCGCGGACCACGACGGAAAGCGGCGGCAAGGGCGGGCCAAGCTCCACGACCACCGAATACTCTTACTTCGCGAACTTCGCCGTCGCGCTCTGCGAAGGGCGGATCG
>JACCSN010000963.1 GCA_013812985.1 Hyphomicrobiales bacterium
GCGCAGTGAACCTGCGCGCCGAGGAGGAGCTCGCCGAGATGGAGGCGAAGCGCGACGGCATCACGGCCGAGCGCGACGATCTCGTCGAGGCGATCAAGCGGCTCCGGCAGGCGATCGGCAGCCTGAACCGCGAAGGGCGCGAACGGCTGCTCGCCGCCTTTGAAGTGGTGAACGGCCATTTCCGCAGCCTTTTCCAACATTTGTTCGGCGGCGGGGCCGCCGAGCTGACGCTCACCGGATCTGACGATCCGCTGGAAGCGGGCCTCGATATACTGGCGCGTCCGCCGGGCAAACGCCCGCAAACGATGACGCTCCTCTCCGGCGGCGAGCAAGCCCTCACCGCTCTGTCGCTGATCTTTGCCGTGTTCCTGACCAACCCGTCGCCGATCTGCGTGCTCGACGAGGTGGACGCGCCGCTGGACGACGCCAATGTCGAGCGCTTCTGCGCCCTCCTCGACGAAATGCGCAAGCGCACCGAGACGCGCTTCCTCGTCGTCACGCATAATCCTATCACCATGGCGCGCATGGACCGGCTCTACGGGATCACCATGGCCGAGCGCGGCGTGTCCCAGATCGTCTCGGTCGATCTGGAATCGGCCGAGCGCTTCCGCGAGGCAAGCTGACGCGGGCCATCGCGACGTGTGGTCTGATCGGAAATTCCTACGCAGGATCAGCCGTTTAGGCATTATTCTGATTGCCTTGACACATTTTGCGGCCAAAACTATGTTGCGGCCGGTTTCTCGGGGCTTTCTCCGGCTGTTGTCGGCTTGCGTCCTATCTCCAAGAGCTTCTGGACATGTGTTGATGGCGGCTCGGGACGGCAAATCGGATGGGCGGAATCCTTCCGATGCTGATCTTTCCGGGCGGCTGGACCGTTTGTCCCGCGAGCTCGACGCCGAAAAGCAGGAGCGCGCGGCGGCGGAACGCCCGTCGCGTTCGGACGGGAGCCAATATGGCTACGCCTTCAAGCTTGCCAGCGAATTCGTCGCCGGCATCCTGGTCGGCGCCGGGCTGGGGTGGGGGCTCGACCGCTTGGCGGGCACCTCGCCATGGGGTCTGATCGGCCTGCTCCTGCTCGGCTTCGTGGCAGGCGTGGCGAATGTCGTGCGTTCCGCTGGCCGGATGCCGACTTCCGCCTCGGGGACGGACAGCAAGGGCGGTGCGCCGCTCTGAAGTTTTGGCCCGAGCGACGGGCGCAAGGGGATTTGAGGCGTGGAAGAGCTAGCAGAGGATAGGGTCGACCCGATCCATCAGTTCGGCATCACCAACCTCGTCGAGTTCGGCAATGTCGGCGGCGTGGACCTGGCGTTCACCAATTCCGCGCTGTTCATGGTGATCACCGTCGGGCTGATCGCCGCCTTCATGCTCCTCACCACGACGGGGCGGGCGGTGGTGCCGGGGCGCATGCAGTCGCTGGCGGAAATGTCCTACGAATTCGTGGCGAACATGCTGCGCGAGAGCGCCGGGACCGAGGGGATGCGCTTCTTCCCCTTCGTGTTCTCGCTCTTCATGTTCGTCCTGTTCCTCAACCTTCTGGGGCTGTTTCCGTATTTCTTCACGGTGACCAGCCACATCGTCATCACCGCGGCGCTCGCCGTCGTCGTCATCCTGCTCGTGATCGGCTACGGCTTCTACCGGAACGGGCTCGGCTTCATGAAGCTGTTCGTGCCACAAGGCGTGCCTGGCTACCTCCTGCCGCTGGTCGTGCTGATCGAGGTGCTGTCCTTCCTGTCGCGGCCGATCAGCCTCTCGGTGCGCCTTTTCGCCAACATGCTGGCCGGACACATCACGCTGAAGGTTTTCGCGAGCTTCATCATCATGCTGAGCGGCTTCGGCGTCGCCGGCTGGCTCGGCGCCATCATTCCCTTCTTCATGACCGTCGCCTTGACCGCGCTCGAGGTGCTGGTGGCGTTCCTGCAGGCCTATGTGTTCGCCATCCTGACCTGCATGTATCTGAACGACGCCATCCACCCGTCGCATTGACGGGCTGGACGACTTTTTTCCCAAACCAGGAGAGTTCAAATGGAAGAAGCGATCGTCGACGCCGGCAAATACATCGGCGCCGGCATGGCCTGCCTCGGAATGGGCGGGGCCGGCGTGGGCCTCGGCTCCTTGTTCGGCAACTATCTCGCCGGCGCGATCCGCAATCCGGCCGCGGCCGACGGCCAGTTCGGCCGGCTGATCTTCGGCTTCGCGGTGACGGAAGCGCTGGGCATCTTCTCGCTCCTGGTCGCCCTGCTGCTGATCTTCGCGGTTTGATGTGGCGCCTCGAATCGTCGTAAGCGTGACGTAGCCTTCATCCTGAGGACGCCCGCCCCTTCGACGGGCTCAGGATGAGGACGAGGGCGTCTCCAGCGATCCCTGGACGCTCCTTCGAGGCTCCCCCGGATCAAGTCCGGGGTCGCACCTCAGGATGAGGATGTGAGTGTTGACATGGTGTGAGACAGAAATGGCGACGGCGGGCCCTAATATGTTGCTCTTCTCTGGAGCATTGTGATGCTCATCACGCCGTCATACGCGCAAAATGAACCGCATGTGGAGGTCAACCCGGACCAGCCGCTCGGCGCGCCGGCTTCCGCCGAGCCGCAGGAGGGGACGGAGGCGCATGCGGAGGGCGGGCACGATGTGTTTCCGCCGTTCGACCCGGCGACCTTCGGATCGCAGCTGTTCTGGCTCGCGGTCACCTTCGGGCCGCTCTACCTCCTGATGAGCCGCGTGGCGCTGCCGCGCATCGGCGCCATCCTGGAGGAGCGAAGCAACCGGATCGCCGGCGATCTCGGGCAAGCGGGCCGGCTCAAGTCGGAAACCGACGCCGCGATCGCCGCTTACGAGCAGGCGCTCGCCGAAGCGCGGCAGAATGCGCACGGCATCGCGCTGACGGCGCGCGGCGAGGCCAAGGCGGAGATCGACGCCCGCCGCGCCCGCATCGAGGCCGATCTGCAGGGCCGCCTGGACGCGGCCGAGACGCGCATCAACGACGTCAAGGCGCGCGCGCTGATGGAAGTGGATGCGATCGCTCGCGACGCGACGCAGGCCATCGTCGAGACGCTCATCGGGGGCCGCACCAGCGACGCCGAGATCGCCAGAGCCGTCGAGGCGGCCAGGGCGGAGAGGATTTGACACGATGGACGCAACCGCCTGGGCGACGTTCTGGGTCTTTCTGGGGCTCGTCGTCTTCATCGCGCTGCTCGTCTACATGAAAATCCCGGGGAAGCTCGTCGCCGCCATCGACCAGCGCACCGCCAAGATTAGCTCGGACCTTGAGGATGCGCGCCGGCTCCGGGAGGAAGCGCAGGCGCTCTTGGGAGAATATCAGCGGCGCCGCGGCGAGGCGGAAGGCGAGGCGCAGGCGATCATCGCCCAGGCCCGCCGCGAGGCCGAGGCGCTGACCGAGGAAGCGCGCATCCGCATCGAGGATTTCGTCACCCGGCGCACCAAGGCGGTGGAGCAGCGGATCGCCCAGGCGGAGACTCAGGCTGTCGCCGAGGTCAGGAGCCGCGCCATCGACGTCGCCACCGCGGCGGCCAGCCGCATCCTGGCCGACAAGGCGCAGGGCCAGACCGGTGACGAACTGATTGACCGGTCGATCGTGGCGGTGCGCACGAATTTGAATTAGCGTCGCGGAGGTCCGACGGTGGTGCTATGTATCGGCTCCCCTCAAGACGGATCCGACGATGGCCGCTCGCCCCGCCACGCAAGATCGCGACCCGCGGCTGTGGACCGCGGATCAATTCCTCGAATTCGCCATGACGCGGCCGGACGGGGAACGCTGGCAGCTGGTGGACGGACTCGCCATGATGATGGTCCCGCCGAACAAGGTGCATCAGCGGATCGCCGCCAATCTCGAGCGCTCCCTGAACGATGCGCTCGAGGCTAACCGCCCCGAGCTC
>JACCSN010000848.1 GCA_013812985.1 Hyphomicrobiales bacterium
TCATGGCAGTAGGAAGACCCGCTTCAGTGGGACCTGCGCCGGCACGTTATCCGTGTCGGTTTCCATGATGTTGGCCATGTGCTTCCACCAGCGTTTCACGATCTCCGTGTCGGGCAGCTGGCCCATCGTGTGATCGTCGCTGCGCGTCAGGATGGCGAACAGGTGGTTGGTCTCCGGGTCGTGCCAGATGGAATAGTCCGAAACGCCCGCGGCTTTGAGCGCATCGACCAGCTCCGGAAAGATCGCATCGTGCCGCCGTTCGTATTCGGCGGACTGTCCCGGATTGAGGTTCATGCGGAAGGCAATGCGTTCTGGCATGCGGAGCTACCCTCGCGGCCCGGCCGCGGCCATGACTCGATCGTGGTGTCGCGCACGTGCTCCAGGTGACGGCGATAGGCGGCGACCACCCCTTCGGCGTCGCCGGCCGTCACGGCCTCGGCCACCTCGCAATGCTGCGCTACACTGTTCTCGATGACGCCCGGCATTGCGCTGGCGACGCGCCGCATGTCGAGCCCGACATCGTACAGCCCTTGCGCTGCGCCGACAGCAGGCGGTTGCCGGCCGCATCGTTGAGCGCCTGATGATATTCGATATCGAGCAGGCGAAAGGCAACCGGATCCTGGTGGAAGGCGCGCCCGTCGACCGCGAGCTTGAGAATGCGCTGCCGCTACTCCGGGCTCGCCCGCTCGGTGCAGAGCCGGACGAGTTCCAGGTCAACGACCGCGCGCGCCTCGAAATGCTCGTGGACGTCGTAGTCGCCCACGGACAGCATGACGTTGAACTGGGCGACCAGCCGGCTCGGCGACAGATCGGTGACGGTGTAGCGCCCGCCCTGGCGGCTCTCCAGAACACCCATGAGCGTCAAGGCTTTGAGCGCCTCGCACAACGGCGGCCGGCTGATACCGAAGGCGATGCCCATCTGCTGCTCGGTCGGGAGCCTGTCACCGGCTTTCAGGTTGCCGCTCTTGAACATGGCCATGATGCGGTTGGCAACCTACTCGGAGAGAGACCGGCGCTCCAGCGTCGCGCCGGCGAAATGGGGCGGCGCCAGCTCGGGTGTCACGGCGAATACATTCGGCCCAGTGGTCTGCGCGGCTTTCAGGCGATCCTGGTGCGCGAGCTTCCCCACTGAATTCGCCCTAGAGACCAAGCCGGTAGAAAGCGTTGGCGTTGTCGCGGTAGATCCTGCGGGTTTCCGCCTCCGAGAGGCCTATCTCGGCAAAGGCGCGGTCGAGCACCTCGACCCATCGCGGCAGCGTGGTCGCCTGCAGGCACACGGGATAGTCCCCGGCGTAGACAGTCCGCGCCACGCCGAAGGCCTCGATCGTGGCCTCGATATACGGCCGGAGGTCCGCTTCGGTCCAATGCGCCCAGTCCGCCTCGACCGGCAGGTCCGACAGCTTGCACCACAGGTTCGGGTGCTTCGAGAGTTCGGCGACGTCGCTACGATATTGCTCGATTGCGCCTTCCTTGATGCCCGGCTTGCCGCAATGATCGAGGATCATCGGCACGGCGGGCACGCGCTTCACGAACTCGCGGACGATGTCCATCTGCGTGTGGTTGACGTTTATTTCGAAGTGCATACCGAACTTTTCGAGCAGGTTGACGCCCTCGACGAAAGTGTCGCTGAGCGTGAGCGCGCGCGGATTTGCATCGAATTCGACAATGCGGCGGATGCCTTTGACGGTCGGGTGCCGCTCGGCCATCTCGGCGAGGATCGGCTCGGCGCCCCTGCCCTTCTCGAGCGGCGCCATTGGCACGATTGCCCTTATACGCACATCGCGCGCCGCCTCGTCCTCAACGAACGCGACCTCCTCCAGATACTGGCCGCGCTCCGGCGTGAAATCGGCGTAGCATTCCAGGAACACCAGCGCCTCGACCTCTGTCCCGGCGGACTCGCGCTGGTAGTCCTCGATGTGATAAGGCCGGTCGAACAGCGGTTTGCCCTTGATCCAGGCGTAATCGAGCCGCTGCGGGTCCCAGATATGCAGATGCGTGTCGATAATGGGGAAGTTCGGCATCGGGCGCCTCAGCTCGTCAGCTTGAATTCGGTCGGATCGGGCGTCTTCAATGTCAGCCCGAAGCCCGGCTTGTCGTCGGCGAGGTCGACCGCGCCGCTCTCGGCAACCAGCTCGCCCTCAAAAATGTACCAGAACAGCTCGTTGCCGACCTCGACCGGTACCTTCGGGAAGTATTCGGAGATCGGCGCCGCGTAGCTCGACATCGAGAGGTGGTAGTTGTGCATCTGCCCGGCATGCGGGATGACCGTCACGTCATAGGCCTCGCAGAGGTCGGCGATCTTCTTGGCCGCGGTGATGCCGCCGGCCCTGTTCACGTCGAACTGCGCGATATCGAACGCTTTCAGGTCGAGCGCCTGGCGGAAGCCGTGCAGCGTGTATTCGTGCTCGCCGCCCGCGATAGGGACATAGTTGAGGGCGCGCAGCTCGGCATAGCCGGCAAGGTCGTCGGCGATCACCGGCTCCTCGACCCACCGCAGCTGGAACGGCTCAAGCGCTTTCAGCATGCGCTTGGCATATTCCAGCGTCCAGCCCATGTAGCAATCGGCCATCAGGTCGATGTCGGGGCCGACCGCCTCGCGCGCGGTGCGCACCAGATCGAGGTTCTTGTTGATGCCGGCGATCCCGTCCTTGGGACCCCAGCCGAAGCGCAGCTTGACCGCCGAGAAGCCCTCGTCGGCATAGGCCTTTGCTTCCGCATGAAGCGCGTCGAGCGGCTGGCTGTAGAGCCGGCTGGCATAGACCGGCAGCTTCGCTTTGGTCCGCCCGCCGAGCAGCTTGAAGACGGGCTGGCCGAGGATTTTGCCCTTGGCATCCCAGATAGCAAGGTCGACGGCGCTGATCGCCGTCATGCCGATCCCCTTGCGGCCGAAGGGCAGCGTGCGCCGATACATCGACTGCCAGAGATATTCACTGTCGAGCGGATCGGCGCCGATCAGGAGCGGCTTCAGGTAGGTGTCGATGGTGGTCTTGGTAGCGTGCGGGGCGAGCGCCGCGTTGCCAATGCCGACCGTGCCGTCGTCGCAGGCAATTTCCACCACCAGCCAGCCGAGGAAACGGAAGCCAGCGATCGATCCGGTCGTGTCGGCGACGACGTCGCTGGCGCTGGTGCAGAAGTGCGGGGGCATGGGCACCACGGGGCCGATCCATTCCCAGATCGTAGTGCGCACATCGGCGATGCGGGGCATATCGTCTCCGGTCAGCCGGGAAGCGGGCCGAGTTCGGCGGCGAAGCGCCGAGCCCAGGCAGCGCCATGAACCGTGGCGGTATCGGAAGGGCCGCGATCGGCGCTTGGCGGCAGGCCGAGCCGATGCGCGGCGATCAGCTTCCCGTAGAGGACGAAATGCGCCAGTCCCTGCATGATGAAGCCGAGCGTTGGCAGGACCTTGCGGTAGAGCGCTTCGGCCTCGGCTTCATCGCCGGCCCGCATGGCCTTTTCGATGCCGACCTGGAAATCGACCGTTTCGATGCCGGGGATCATGCCATCGACGCCGGCGCGGAAATTGTCCGTGAGCTCAAGGCCGGCGCGGCCGTTGAACACCTTCATGCGCCCGCCGACCGTCTCGACGACCCCGGCGACCGTAACGGCGCTGCTCTCCGCCTTCACGACAGCGACGTTCGGATGCGCCGTGTGCAAGGCGAGAAGCTCGGCCGGCGACAGGCCAATGCCGAGGAATTCCGGCGCGTTCTGGATGCCGACCGGGCAGTCGACGCTGTCCGCCACGGCGCCGAAAAAGCCGATCAGATCGGCCGCCGAAGCCGGCGGGCGCGGCGGCTGCAGGATCAACCAGGCGGCACCGGCGTTCCGCGCAAAAC
Source organism: Hyphomicrobiales bacterium (assembly GCA_013812985.1). Next base: position 3,834 of record JACCSN010000848.1, read on the forward strand.
GCGCGCTGTCGATCATGTCCGGCACATTGCCGTCGGCCACGGTCACGGCAATCGGCAAGCGGCCGCCGACCGCTTCGGTAACCCATTCCACCGCGGCCCGGCGCTCCGCCCGGCCGAGCTTGCCGACTTCCGTCCCGAGCCCGAGCACCGAGACGCCCGCAGCGCCGGATGCCACCGCCGCCGCCACCTGCCGCACGAAGGGCTCGCGCAAGAGGTCGCCCTCACCCCCAAAAAAGGCGTAGAGCATGGGATAGGTGCCGCCGATCTGCGGAGCTGCGCTGATCTTCTTCTCCGCCCTGAGCAGGCTGTCATTTCGCAAGAGCCTTGGCGGGGCGAACGAACTTGTCAAACTTTTTCTTGTCGGACAAGTTTTGACCAAACACGCTGTAATAGGTGCGCGCACTTGGGGGATCGTCGTGTGACAGACTTAGTCTTCACATTTCGGCATGTTGGCACGACGGAGCTGCGGATCCCGGCGTTCGGCCTCGCAAAGGCCCATATCGGCGAACGCTACGCGCCGGTCCCTCAAGCGAATTCGCGGGGGACCCTCGAGGCCGCGTGGGATAGGGGCGTCCCCTTCTACGATACGGCGCTTTGGTCCGGCCCGTGGCTGATCGAACCTGCCGCCCCCCTTCCGGCCGGGCACTAGGGCAGCCGCGTGATGAAGGAGCCGCGAGCCGCAGCCGACGATACCCCGCTCATCGCGGCGCGCGGGATCTCCAAGCAGTTCGCCGGCATCGAGGTGCTGCGCGACGTCGACCTCGATCTCCGGCGCGGCGAAATCCACGCGCTCTTGGGCGAGAACGGTGCCGGAAAATCCACCTTTGCCAAGATCCTCGCCGGCGTGTATCGACCAACGCGCGGAACGCTGGCGCTGAACGGCACGCCGGTCGAAATCCACAACCCCATTGCCGCCCAGAAGCTCGGCATTACCCTGATCCATCAGGAGCCGATCTCGTTTCCTGACCTGTCCGTGGCCGAGAACCTTGTGCTCGGCCGTAGCGACGGCGGGCTGCTGTCGCGCGTGCCCTGGGACGCCGTGACCCGCAACGCCCGACGGCTGATGAACTTGCTCGGCGTCAAGATCGACGTGACCAAGCCGATGCGCGGTCAATCCATCGCCGACCAACAGATGGTGGAGATCGCGCGCGCCCTCGACAGCGACAGCCGGCTCATCATCATGGACGAGCCGACGGCGCCGCTAACGCCGAAGGAGGTCGAGACGCTTTTCACCATTGCACGCCGGCTCCGCGACGAGGGACGCACCATCGTCTTCATCAGCCACCGCCTGGAGGAGGTGCGCGCGCTCTGCGACCGCGTCACCATCTTCCGCGACGGAGCCAAGGTGGAGACGGCGCCGGCCGCGAGCCTGAGCGATGCTGACATCATCCGCCTGATGATCGGGCGACCGCTTAGGGAATACATGCACAAGCAACGGGCTGCGATCGGCGACGTCGCCCTGGCCGTTGAAGGGCTGACCCTCCCGGACAGGTTCACCGACATCAGCTTCGAAATCCGCAAGGGCGAGATCGTCGGCCTTGGCGGGCTAGTCGGCGCCGGCCGCACCGACGTCGCGCGCGCTCTATTCGGCGTGGCACCGGCGGCGAGTGGCCGCGTGCTGGTCGACGGCAAGCCCGTCGCCATCAAGGAGCCGTCCGAAGCCATCGCTTTGGGGGTCGCCTTCGTCCCGGAAGACCGCGCCGTGGCCGGCATTTTCCGCACCCTCCCGGTCGAGCAGAATATCACCGCCGCCGTTCCCGGCCGCATCGCGAGGCGCGGAATTATCCGACGCGGGCTTGAGAAGACGCTCGCGACGGAATCGGTGCAGAAACTCCGCATCCGCCTCGCCTCGCTGCGCCAGCCAATCGGCGAGCTCTCGGGAGGCAACCAGCAGAAAGCCATCCTCGCCCGCTGGCTCCTGACCAATCCCAGCGTTCTCATCCTTGACGAGCCGACGCGCGGCATCGACATCGGCGTCAAGGCCGAGCTCTACGACATGATCGGCGAGCTCGCCGCCAGCGGACGCGCGATCCTCCTCATCTCCTCCGAGCTGCCGGAGCTGCTGGCGCTCTGCGACCGCGTGCTGGTCATGTCGGAGGGCCGCCTCACGGCCAACCTGTCGCGCGCCGACGCGACGCAGGAAAGCATCATGAGCGCGGCGGTGCCGCGTTCGGCCCAGCCATTGGCCGCATGAACACCGTTCGCCAGCTGCTGCTCCGCCGCGAAGCCGGCATCCTCGTGATGATCGTGCTGTTCTGCGCCGTCGTCGGATTGTTCAGGCCGCGCTTCCTGACGCTCGACGAACTGCGTATCGTGCTGCTGCTCGTGCCGCTCATCATGATCGGCGCGATGGGGCAGATGCTGGTCATCGTGGCGCGCCATGTCGACCTCTCCATCGGCTCGACGCAGGCCTTTGCGGCCATGGTCACGGCGCTGATGTTCAAGTTCCATCCTGAGGTCCCCTGGGCGCTCGGCTTTGTGGTTGCCGTCGGCGTCGGCGTTGGGCTCGGCCTGTTGAACGGCCTTTTGATCATCCTCTTCCGCCTGCCCGCGATCATCGTGACGCTGGGCACGCTCAGTCTCTATCGCGGGCTCACCTACATCGTTTCAAATGCCAAGCAGGTCGACCGGCAATTCGTGCCCTCCGCGCTGAAGGCGATGTCGCAGACCTCGCCGATCTTCGGGATTCCCTGGATCATCTTCATGGCCTTCGGCATCGCGCTGCTGACCTATTGGTTCGCCAATCATACCCGCGCCGGCCGGCAGATTTTCGCGCTCGGGTCGAACCCGGCCGCGGCGCCGCTCCGCGGCATTCGCGTGAACGTCATCACGCTGATGGTGTTCGCCATTTCCGGCGGGCTCGCCGGTCTCACGGGCATTATGTATGCGAGCCGCTGGGGTTTCGTGAACCCGTCCAATACCGGCAACGGCTTTGAGTTCATCGTGATCGCGGCCGTGGTGATCGGCGGCGTCTCCATCAATGGCGGAGTAGGCTCCGTGTTCGGGGTCGTGCTCGGCGTGCTGCTGCTGGGCTGCGTCAGCGCCGCCCTGCCGCTGCTCGGCATTCCCGGCACCGCCCAGAACGCCATCTATGGCGCCGTCATCCTCGTGGCGCTGCTCATCGATCGCTCGGTGCGTCAGCGCGGCCTGCAGGCGCTCACCACCGCGAGAGCCGCGGCGTGAGCGCCTCGGATACCCTGCCGGCCGCCACCGTCGCCCGCGACGCCGCGCCCCCGCGCCCGCGCTGGCAGGTGATCCTGATCCGGCCGGAGATGATGACCTTCGTGCTGCTGATCCTGGGCTTAATCGTCGCGAGCCGGCTTTCGCCGTATTTCTTGGACGCGCGCTATATCCTGAACAGCTTCACGCTCTCGGCGGAGTTCGCCCTCATCGCCTTGGTGCTCACCATGGTGATCATCGCCGGTGAGATCGATCTCTCGCCGGCGGCTACCATGGCGCTGTCGGCCTGCCTCTTTGCCTATGCGCTGCAATTCGGATTGCCGGTCTGGCTGGCGGTCGTTGTCTGCCTCGGCTCGGGCCTGCTGATGGGCGCGCTCAACGGCCTGCTGGTGATCGGCCTTCAGCTGCCCTCGATCATCGTCACCATCGGCACGCTGACGCTCTATCGCGGCATCGCGCAGGTGATCGCCGGCGACAAGTCGGTCCGCCTTCCCGAATGGTATATCGGCGTCAACAAGGTGCTGATCGCCGGGCTGCCCGCGCCTGTCGTGATTTTCCTACTCGTCTCGATCGGGCTCGGGCTCGTCCTCGGCACCACGATCTATGGCCGCCAGATATACCAGACCGGCACCAATGAGATTGCTGCGCGGCATTCCGGCATCCGCACGCGCGCGATCAAGATGGCGCTGTTCCTCGCCATGGGATTAGCGAGCGCGGTCGCCGGCATGATCTTCACCTCGCGTCTCGGCTCGGTGCGCTACGACCTGGGGCTTGGCGGCGAGTTGCAGATGGTGCTGATGGCCATGCTGGGAGGCACCTATATCTTCGGCGGCCGCGGCTCGATCCTCGGCACCTTCCTTGCGGCATGGCTGCTCTCCGTCATCTCGACGGGTATGACCACCGCCAACCTGCTGCCGGCGACGCAGCTTTGCGTTCTCGGCGTCTTGCTTATCGTCTCCATCATCGCCACCAATCTCATTTATTCCCGCACCCAGCGGTAGCGGGCGCTTCGCCGACCAAACGGCAACAAACAGGAGGAAATGACGTGAAGAAATTTCTGCTAGCTGGTCTCGCCCTCGGCCTGACCATGGTCCCCAGCGCCTTCGCCCAAGACCCCATGAGCATCGTCTATATCGGCAAGAACACCGGTAACCCCTATTTCGACAGCATAACTGGCGGGTTCCAGGACGCCTGCAAGGAGCTCGGCTGCGAGTTCGAGTTCGTCGCCCCGGCGACCGCCGAAGCGACCTCGCAGATTCCGATCATCGAGGCGCAGATCCAGCGCGGGGTCGATGTCATCGCGATCGCGCCCAACAGTCCCGACGCCATGAACCAGGTGCTCGACGACGCCCGCGGCAAGGGCATCCTCGTGCTCGCCGTCAACGGTGATCTCGTCGGCAATGAGAGCCACCGCGACGCCAACATCCTTCCGGTGGACTTCACCAAGACCGGCCCGAACCAGGTGGAGCTCATGGGCTCGCTGATCGACTACAAGGGCGACATCGCCATTCTCTCCGCGACAACCGAGGCG
>JACCSN010000849.1 GCA_013812985.1 Hyphomicrobiales bacterium
AACACAGATCCGGTAGCGCGTGCTTGACTCACGAATTGTGAACGGAACCAGTTCATCACCAGGACCGCGTAACCGAAGCGCGGCGGAGGAATCCGGAATTCGTCGGCTGTCTCATGTGCTGCCAGTATCGCTGTTGACCTGGATGTCATGACCGCTCTCCACTTCTGGCTCAGACTGCGAAAGCGGTATGGCTCCTGCCCTGTGAACGGCATGCTTGGAGAGTGTGAGCGGTATGTTAATTGTGTGCTATCGGGCGATCCGCGCCGCCAACGGATCGTCAAATCTCACCACGGCGTCCGATCGGGAAAGTTCACAGCTAGCCGAGAAAGGCAGCGCCCATGCCGCGCCTGCAGCTCATGATGCTTGGTGGCTTCTATGCCCGGGTCGCAGGTGGCCCCGCCATCGACATCGCGACCCGGAAGACACGTGCGCTCCTGGCATACCTTGCCTTGCCACCCGGACGGCAGCACACCCGCGAAGCCTTAGTTTCGCTGCTCTGGAGCGACCGAGGGGAGAAGCAGGCGCAGGCCAGTTTGAGGCAGGCTTTGGTCGAGCTTAACCGCGCGCTCGAGGGCGCAGAGGGCACCCCTCTCATTAAGCATCGTGATACGCTGGCGCTCGATGTTGCATTGGTGGAGGTCGATGCCGCTATATTCGAGCAATTGGCCGCGAAGAATGACATCGCCGACCTCGAACGTGCCGCAGCCCTCTACAATAGCGACCTTCTCCAGGGCCTCGACGTCCGCGACCCTGCCTTCGAGGAATGGCTGACGATCGAGCGTCAGAGGTTCCGTAGCTTGGCGACAGCGGTTCTCAGGCGACTGGGGGAACTCCAAACCGGTCGCACGGGGATCGCGACCGCCGAGCGGCTGATCGGATTGGACCCTCTCCAAGAGGAGGGCCATCGTATGTTGATGCGCCTGCACGCTGAAGCCGGCGAGCTCGGCCTGGCTGTAAGAGCCTATGAAAATTGCCGAAAGGTCTTGAACCGTGAGCTTAACGTGGCCCCTTCAACCGAGACGGAGGCATTGCACCAGGAGATCAGAGCCGGTCGGTATCGCAAAGCCCCGACCGAACGCGAGGTGTTCTCCGCGCCGACAGCGGCCGCTCAGGCTCGATTACCCGACGAGATTTTTGCAGAGAGACCTTCCCTGGCCGTGCTGCCGTTCGCCAATGTCAGTGGCGACCCGGAGCAGCGCTATTTCAGCGACGGCATCACCGAGGATTTGATCACAGAACTGTCGCGCTTCCGGTCCGTGACAATCATCGCCCGAAATTCTTCCTTTGTCTATCGGGACAAGCCTGTAGACGTTAGGCAGATCGGCCGCGAGCTGAGTGCCGAATACATTCTGGAAGGCAGCGTGCGCAGGGCCGGCGACCGGATCAGGATAACAGCCCAGTTGGTCGAGGCTGCCAGCGGCAAGGAGGTGTGGGCGGAGCGCTATGATCGCGATCTCGGCGATCTCTTTGCCGTGCAGGACGCGGTAACCAAGGCTATCGTGGGCAGCCTCCCGGGCCGAATCGAGGATGCCGGCGCGCGTGCAGCGGGTCGCAAACGGCAGGAGAATCTGAGCGCTTATGAGTGTTACTTGCGCGGCCGTGCGTATTTTCGCGAGTTCGATCCCGGCACTTCGACTGCGGCACGTGATTTGTTTCATCGGGCGATCGCGCTCGATCCAACTCTTGCGCCTGCTTATGCACAGCTTGCTTTCGTAGAGATGAGGGACTGGTAGGGTGCTCGGAACTCGGAGGTCTTAGACAATGCGTTCGTTCTCGCGCAAAAGGCCGTCCAGCTCGATGAAACCGATGGATTTTGCCAGCTTGCGCTTGGATATGTCTGTCTGGACCGTCACCAGCTAGGCAATGCAGCGCTGCACATTCACCAAGCCCTTGCTCTCAACCCAAACGATTCCTACGGAGTTATTAATAAGGCAGAGCTACTAGCCTATCTTGGCGAGCCAAATGAAGCACTCTCGTGGATCGACCAGGCGTTCCGTCTCAATCCATTCGGGCCTCAGTTCTTCCATTCCATAACGAGCATGGTGCTTTTCTGTGCCCGTGACTACACAAGATCTACATTATCCTTCGGGCAAATTACCAGAGGCCTAGCGACACCGTGGAACTGTGTCTATGCAATCGCAAGTCACGGATACCTTGACCAACGAGACAAGGCGCAGGCGATCATCGCCCACTATCATTCCCTGGTCCCAAATCTCCCGCTGCTGGAACATGCCTCACACGAACCATTCAAGCATAAGGCCGACCTCGACCACCTCATGGATGGACTTCGGAAAGCCGGCGTGCCGAACTGAGACCAGAATGCTGTGCGGGAATGCAACACTAGTAAGATAGACAAACCGTGACAGCCGCATCGAGCGGCAAATCTGGGTACGTCCCTTACGCGACGTCCGCTCCTGGCGCGCATAGCGGAAGGGCCACCGGCAATTTCCGAAGATCAACACAAAGCGGACACTGGGCGGCCGACGAGCGGCGCGTTTATGAGTTCACGGCCTAGAACGCTTCGTAACCGCCCAGGGGCTCGTGTTCACGAC
>JACCSN010000011.1 GCA_013812985.1 Hyphomicrobiales bacterium
CCAGTTCTCGCGCACCTTGACGAACAGGAAGAGGTGCGCCGGGCGCTGGAGGAGCTCCGAGATCTCCAGCCGCGCCGCCGTCGAGATCGCCTTGATCGTGCCGCCCCCCTTGCCGAGCACGATTTTCCTCTGGCTTTCGCGCTCCACATAGATCGTCTGCTCGATCCGCACGCCCTTCGGCGTCTCGGTCCATTGCTCGGTCTCCACCGTGGAATGATACGGCAGCTCCTCGTGGAGGCGGACCATCAGCTTCTCGCGGGTGATTTCCGCCGCCAGCCAGCGGAGCGGCAGGTCCGTCATCTGGTCTTCCGGATAGAGCCACGGCCCCTCCGGCATCTCCGCCGCGAAATAGTCCATGAGGGCGGGGAGCCCGTCGCCGGAGAGCGCGGACACCATGAAGGTGCGCGAGAAGCGCGCGCCGTTGTTCGCCGCCGCCGCCAGCGCCAGCAGCGTGTCGCGCTTGACCAGGTCGACCTTGTTGAGGATCAGCACGCGCTCGCGCGTCGGCGGGAATTCGGCGAGCCTCTCCAGGATGACGCGGGCCTCGTCGTTCAGGCCTTTCCGCGAATCGATCAGGACGGCGATCACGTCCGCGTCCGCGGCGCCGCCCCAGGCGGTGGTTACCATGGCGCGGTCGAGCCGGCGCTTTGGCGCGAAGATGCCGGGCGTGTCGACGAAGACGATTTGCGACACCCGGTGGATGACGATGCCGCGCACCAGCGCCCGCGTCGTCTGCACCTTGTGGGTGACGATGGAGACCTTCGAGCCGACCAGCGCGTTGAGGAGCGTCGACTTTCCGGCGTTCGGCGCGCCGATCAGCGCCACGAAGCCGGCGCGGGTCGGCGCTTCGGGTTCGGCGATCGCCGCGACCTCGCTCATGCCGGGCTCCACACGCTTTCGCGGCGCAGCACATTGGCGGCGGCGTCGAACTCCGCCTCGCGCTTGGAGCGGCCGCGGCCGCGGCCGGGCGACAGCGTGCCGACGCTCACCTCGATTTCGAATTCCGGCGCATGGTCGGGGCCGGAGCGCAGTATCTGGGAATAAAGCGGCGTCTCGAAGCCGCGCCGGTGCGCCCATTCCTGCAGCTCGGTCTTGGCGTCGCGCGACGGGCCGCTCATCGTCTCCAGGCGCGCGCGCCAGAACCGCTCGATAACGGCGCGCGCCGCCGGCAAGCCGCCGTCGCGATAGACGGCGCCGAGCACCGCCTCGCAGACATCGCCGAGCATGCTCGCCGTCGCCCGGCCCCCGCTCATCCGCATGTATTTCTGCAGCTCGATCTCCCGCGCCACCGCCGCGCAGGCGTCGCCGCTGACGAGGCGGTTGATGCGGCGCGACAGCTCGCCCTCCGGCGCGGTCGGCAGGTATTCATCGAGCATGTCGGCCACCACCAGACCGAGGACGCGGTCGCCCAGGAACTCCAGGCGCTCATATGTCGCGCCGGCCTCGCCCGATCCGCCCGCCACGGCGCTGGCGTGGGTCAGAGCCCGCGCCAGAAGATCGGGATTGGCGAAATCATGGCCAAGCCTTTGCTGCAGCTCCCTCAGCTCGCCGATTCTCATAGAGTATCGAAGATGCGATCCAGCCTGAGCGCGGTGGGCCACCGCCAGAACGCCCATGCCGGCCCGCCCGCGACGGAGAAGAACAGGATGTCGGCGCGGCCGACGAGGTTTTCAGCCGGCACGAAGCCGACCGGGCCGTCGAGGAAGCGGCTGTCCTGCGAATTGTCGCGATTGTCGCCCATGAGGAAATAATGGCCGGGCGGCACCTCGTAGATCCGCGTGTCGTCGCCCGCCCCGCTCTCCGTCATGTCGAGCGTGAGATAGCTGACGCCGTTGGGCAGCGTCTCGCGATATTGCTTGATGCCGACCGAATCGCCGAAGCGGCCCTCGCCCTCCCATTCGCCGGCGTCCTCGCGGGTCACCGCCTCGCCGTTGATATAGAGGGCGCCGTCCTGCATCTGGATGCGGTCGCCGGGGAGCCCGACCACCCGCTTGATGTAGTCCGTTTCCGGCTCCCGCGGCGGGCGGAAGACGGCGATGTCGCCGCGCTCGGGCGACCCATCCCAGACGCGCCCGTCTATAAAGGGGAGATCGATCGGAAAGGAATAGCGGCTGTAGCCGTAGCTGAACTTGGAGACGAACAGATAGTCGCCGACCAGGAGCGTCGGCTCCATCGATCCGGACGGGATGTTGAACGGATGGTAGAGGAA
>JACCSN010000016.1 GCA_013812985.1 Hyphomicrobiales bacterium
GCGAAGCCGAACAGGCGGAACACCTGCGGCCGGCCGGACTTGAGCCAGCGCGACACCGCTTTCAGCGCATCGTCCTGCTGCGGGGAGAGATTCATCCGATCTTCAATCAGGCGAGATCGGTCTCGGCGAAATCGTCACCCTTGTAAAGAAGCGGAGCGCCAGGCTTGCTGCGAGGAGAGACGGCTGCTGACGCCGCGGCGTCGACGCTCTAAAGCTTGGGCCGGCACAACCGGCGCGGCGATCTTGATGGCGGACACCTCACAAGCACCACCGGTGCGGCGCTGGCCGCGGCTCTCCGAGGAGACGCGCAAGACGGTGGCGGCCGTTCTCTTCGACAAGATCCTGCTCACGGTCATCCTGACCGTCGGGACCTACGCGCTGCAGAAATACATCGATGCCCGCTCCGTGCAGCAGGAAATGCTGCGGTCGAGCCTGGCGGCGGTGACCGCCATCCGTTCGGAATTCCTCAAGGAGCAGCGGAACGCGCTTGCCGCCAACATGATGGACGCGCTGTCGCGCATCGACGCGTCGCGGGCGATCGACGCCGGCGGCCTGTCGCTGCGAGAGGACGTGGTCGCGGTGCTGGGCGAGGTGAGCCGGAAGCTGACGCTCCTCACCAGCATGGTCGTGGCGGCCAATATCGCCACGATCGATGCGGAGCAGACAGCTGTCTCGCCGATGCAACGAGCGGTGTCCGGCTTGCAGCAGACCCAGCTGCAACTCGATGTTGCCATAGAGGCGTTCGAGGACGCGATCGAAGCGGCGCTTCTCGCCCATCCGGAAATCAACAATCGCTGGAGCGGACCGCGCGTCATTTCCAGCGAAAGCATCATGGCGCTGGTGGGCGCCGTCTCGTCCGGTCAGGGCCAGGTGACCGACGCCTATACGCGCGTGCTGGCGGCAGTCGACGCCGTGCTGATCGAGCAGGTACGGCTCGACGTCTCCGCCGCCCTGGAGCTGGCTTCCACCGATGGGCGGGAGGTCGCCTTGCCTCAGCCAAGCTCCCGCTGATAAGGCTGCGGGGCAAGCGCGGATCGCAACGCCGGCGCGTCGGCGGCGCAACTTCAAAGGATGCAACGCATGGCCAAGGTCGCCTTCATCGGGCTCGGGGTGATGGGTTATCCCATGGCCCGCCACATCGCCCAGAAAGGCGGGCACGATCTCTCCGTCTACAACCGCACGACGGAAAAGGCGGACAAATGGGTGGCCGAGAATGGCGGCCGCCGCGCCGACACGCCCCGCGAAGCGGCGGTGGACTGCGAGTTCGTCTTCTCCTGCGTCGGCAACGACGACGACCTCCGCGCGGTCGCGCTGGGCGACGACGGCGCGATCGCCGGCATGGCGGCGGACGCCGTCTATATCGACAACACCACCGCCAGCGCCACGGTGGCCGGCGAACTCGCCGCGGCGGCGGCGGAACGGAGCGTCGGCTTCCTCGACGCCCCGGTCTCCGGCGGCCAGGCCGGGGCGGAGAACGGCCTGCTGACCGTCATGGTCGGCGGCGACATCGAGACGTTCGAGAAGGCCAAGCCGGTCATCGACTGCTATGCCCGCATGGTCGGACTGATGGGGCCGACCGGCGCCGGCCAGCTTACCAAGATGGTGAACCAGATCTGCATCGCCGGCCTCGTCCAGGGCCTCTCCGAAGGCATCCATTTCGCCAAGAAGGCCGGGCTCGACGTGGAGAAGGTCATCGCCGCCATCTCCAAGGGCGCGGCGCAGTCCTGGCAGATGGAGAACCGTTGGAAGACGATGGACGGGGACCAGTTCAACCACGGCTTCGCGGTGAACTGGATGCGCAAGGACCTCGCCATCTGCCTCGATACGGCGCGGCAGACCGGCGCGCATCTGCCGGTGGCGGCCCTTGTCGATCAGTTCTACTCGGAGCTTCAGGCGATGGGCGGCGGCCGCTGGGACACCTCGAGCCTCTTGAAGCGGCTGGAGCGGTAACGCGGGCGAGGCATGGCGGAGATCGTCCCGATAGCGTCTTGCCATTTTCCGCTCTGGCGTCCTCTTTACGGCGCCTATGCCCTGACTTTCGGCCCCGAGATGAGGGATTGTGTCGCGGAGATCGTTTTCGGGTGGCTGGTGGACGCAAGCCACCCCGTCAGCGGCCTCATCGCTCTCGCGCGGGCCGAGCCAGCGGTCGCCATTGGTTTGCTCACTTCCGTGCCTTCCCGCGAACGCTGGACGGAAACGAGGCCGGTTTTCTCGACGACCTCTTCGTCGCGCCGGAAGCGAGGGGCTCATCCCTTGCGCGGCAGCTGATCGGCGCGGTCGAGACGCATGGGCGCAAGCTGGGCTGGACCGAAGTGCGATGGGTCAC
>JACCSN010000020.1 GCA_013812985.1 Hyphomicrobiales bacterium
CTTTAGCTTGCGGACGGGGCGTTTGCCAACTTACCCCCGCGCTTCCTGCGCACCCCGAAGCGGCTCGATTTCTCGGTCGCTCCGCCGAACTTTGGAAAAGCATCGGTGCTACGGAACGGGTCCGGCGTACCGGAAAGTCGGCGGCCGGGTCTTATACGGCGTCGATGACCTGATCGCCTGGACAGAACGGGGCCTCCGCGCGTCCACTTACGAAAATGCGACAGATAACGTCCCGCCCGCCAAAGCGAGATATCGCCAACACGTCATCGATTGACCGTAGACGGGCTCCCGCGAGCGGCTTGCATGGCCGCTCGCGGGTTCATTTCTAGCGGCCCGCGACAATTCGTCATGCTGCTTCCCGCTGGATTGCTCGGTACTGCCCATAGCCGACCTTGACCAGCAAGCCTTCCGCGCACATCCGAGCAAGGTAGTGGCGGGGAATTCCGAGGGCCGTAATTTCCTTGGTCCTGACGACGTCCCTTCCGCGCGCCAGCTCCATAGCCTTCTCTCGCAGAGTTGGAGTAGGAGGTCCTGCCAAGCATCGCGCCTCGGCTCGCTCCCGGTCACGTTTGCGCATTTTCGGCGGTTTGGACGTGCTCCTTCGGAGGAGGGGCATTTCGTACTCGTCGTACGCCTTATCAACGATCCCGGCGAGCCAAATTTCTGAAGGGGTCGGCGCTGGCGGGCGCTGACCCTTTGTTGTTTTGGCAGCGCCTACGATGGATAGCGGAGGAGCGGTTACGCCGGCGCCAGGGCCTTCGGCGGAAGTGGAAACAAGCCAGTAAATCGCTCGGCAAGCGCGCGGTCGCCTTCGATGAGCAGCGCGCCCTCGGCCTCCAGCGCGTCGAACGGCTGACCGCCGTAGATCGCGGCGGCCAGGACGGGGGGCGTTCCCGTGAAAACCAGGTCGACATCGTCCAGCGGTCCGTGCGCAATCTCGATCCGCCCTTGGGCGAGATGAGCGAGGAAGGCCTCCGCGCCTAGGCGGAAGCCGATCCGCGCATCGATCCCCGCGGCCCGGGCTGGATCCAGCATCGTGCGGAGCGACAGCATCAGGGAGGCGGCGCTGAACGGGAGGCTGGGGTCGTGCGCCGGCGACCGCGCCGCCCAGCGGCCGAGCGCCTGGAAGATCGGCTCGCTTTCATATCCCCAAGCCGTCAGCTCGTAGACCTGGGCGGGTGCGGGCGGGGGAAGCTTCCGCCGCGCGAGCACGCCCGCCGCTTCGAGCCCTTCGAGACGCTGGGTGAGGACGTTCGCGCTGATTCCGGGAAGGCTCATGCGCAAATCGCCGAACCGTTTGGGCCCCAGCATCAGTTCACGCATGACGAGAAGCGCCCAGCGCTCGCCGAGGAGATCAAGCGCATGCGCGGCCGCGCAGGCGTCCCCATAGCGGCGACGATAGCGGGGGTCCCCTGTGTCCGTTATTTTTTGTAACTTCATGGTTGCTTTCGGTAACCGAGTGGGGCACCATTGTCAAACACCGAGCCAAAAGGAGACAAAATGCCCAAGATGATTTTCGTGAACCTGCCGGTCAGCGACCTCGCCCGCTCCACCGCCTTCTACCAAGCCCTCGGCGCCGAGAAGAACACGCAGTTCAGCGACGACACGGCGTCGATGATCGTCTTTTCCGAGACGATCCACGCGATGCTGTTGACCCACGACAAGTTTCGCCAGTTCACGTCCAAGCGGATCGCCGACGCGCGCGAGACCAGCGAAGTGCTGATCTGCCTGTCGGCCGAAAGCCGCGAGGCGGTGGACGACATGGTCGGCAAAGCCGAGACGGCCGGCGCGGTGCTCGATCCGACGCCCAAGCAGGATTACGGCTTCATGTACGGCCGCAGCTTCGAGGACCCGGACGGCCACATCTGGGAAGTGATGTGGATGGACGCGGCCGCGGCCACCGCCGGAGCGGCGGCGTTTGAAACCGCCGCGGCTTGAACCGGCCCCAGCCGACGGAGGGGAAACGCTGAAACGCCACGAGGCGATGGGCTTTCACGAAGGCTGGGGCATCGTTGCCGGCCAGCTCGCCGAAGCGGAGCCGGCCGCCGCCCGGGAAACTGCAATTACGGAACAGGGAGAAGCATCATGAGCTATATCGACGGATTCGTGATTCCCGTGCCTTCGGGCAAGAAGGAAGCCTATCGGGAGATGGCCGCCAAGGCGGCGGTGCTCTTCCAGGAATATGGCGCGACGCGCATCGTCGAAGCCTGGGGCGACGATGTGCCCGACGGCAAGGTCACCGACTTCAAGGGCGCGGTGAAGGCCGAGGCCGGCGAGAGCATCGTCTTTTCCTGGATCGTCTACCCGTCCAGGGCGGTGCGCGACGAAGCCAACCGCAAAATGCGAAGCGATCCGCGCATGAAAATGACCGACGACATGCCCTTTGACGGCAAGCGCATGATCTTCGGCGGGTTCGAGATTCTGCTCGACACGGGGAAGGATTAAGCGGGCGGAGCCGGTTCCACCCGCCGCTCAGGAACACCAATATGGGTCCGATGGGCGCCTACCAGCTCTTCGCGGTCGGGGGCGTGTCGCTTGGCGGCATGATGAACGACGCCGGCGGGGTTTCCGAGGCCCGCCTGGCTCTTCTATTTCAACGTCGGAGAGATCGACGCCGCGACGACCCGCATAGCTTCCAACGGCGGCCAGGTTCTCCACGGCCCGCACGAGGTTCCGGGCGGCGGCTGGATCGTCCAGGCAAAAGACCCGCAGGGCGCCATGTTCGCCCTGGTGGCGCCGCAACGCTGAACAGGAGGTTGATATGTCCAAAATTGCACCGTGCTTGTGGTTCGACGGCCAGGCGGAGGAAGCGGCGAATTTCTACGTTTCGCTGATCGCGGACTCGCGAATCGACGCAGTCGTGCGCGCGCCGGCCGACTATCCAAGCGGATCCGCTGGATCTGTCCTGGCGGTCGACTTCACGCTCGCCGGCCGGCCGTTCGCCGGCCTCAATGGCGGCCCGGAGTTCCAGTTCAACGAAGCCGTTTCCTTCATGATCGACTGCGCGGATCAGGCCGAGGTGGACCGGCTGTGGGACGCGCTGTGCGACGGCGGCGCTCGCGTTCAGTGCGGCTGGCTGAAGGACCGCTACGGCGTCTCGTGGCAGATCGTGCCGACAGTGCTGAAAGGGATGCTGGCCGATCCTGATCGGGAGAAGGCGCGGCGCGCCATGCAGGCGATGATGGGGATGGTGAAGCTCGACATCGCCGCGCTCAAGCAGGCCTATGACGGCGGATCGGCCGCCTGACCGGAGACAATCTGCGCCGTAATGAAGGCCTTCTCTGCAATGCGGCGCGCGTGCCGGGCAACAATTCGGGCGGTCGCCAGCGGCTTTGAAAAATCTAGTGCATGCCGCAATCGGAATGCCGCGGTGAAGCCGGTCTTGGCAGCCGAAGGCCAACCTCAAAGGATGAAATCATCGGCCGTGAGCGTGATGTCGCCCGAGAGGAATATGGTCGAGTCATTCTCGCGGCTCGATGCATCACTTTCGTTGTTCAGATACACTAAGGTGTAGCTGTCTGCCTGGACGACCCGGACCTGGCCAACGGCAGTGAAGCCATCGCCCTCAATAAACGCGAAAGCTTGATTTCCACGGATGCCGACGTTGGCGTCGATGGTCGAAAGATCGATGAGATCCGCGCGCTGCTGGAAATCGATGATCCTGTCGATGCCGATCGCCGTGGCGGATTCGTCGATAGCGTTGAATTCGAAGCGATCCGCGCCGGCGCCGCCAATCATCCAATCGGCGCCGAGGCCGCCGGTCAGCCAATCGTCGCCGGCGCCCCCGTCGAGCCGGTCGCCTCCGTTCTCGCCGAAGAGCCTGTCGATGCCGTTCTCGCCGAAAAGCCTGTCGTTTCCTTCAGCCCCGAGCAGCCTGTCATCATTACCCCCGCCGAGCATGCTGTCATCGCCGCCGCCGCCATCCAGGGCATCGTTGCCGCCCCGACCGACGATCGTGTCCGTCCTGCCATGGCCGAAGAGCTGATTGGCAATAGCATCGCCGAAGAGCCGGTCCTGGAACCGAGAGCCGATTAGATTCTCGATCTTCGAGTAGCTGTCGCCTTTCGCTTCTCCCCTGTTCTCTGACGGGTCTGTCAAGCTTGCGGTCACGCCTGTTTTCGCATGCATATAGCTTGCGGCATCGCGACCTCGGCCGCCTTGCAGCACATCCGCCCCCGTGCCGCCCTCCAGGGTATCCAGGCCGTCCCCGCCAGCGAGCGAATCGACGCCACGCATGCCATTGAGCTTGTTGTCGGCGCTATTCCCAATCAAGCGGTCCGCGCCGTCGCCCGTCATCGCATTCTCGATGACCGAGCCCGCGGCAATCCGGAAAAGAGCGCCGTCAATCCGCGAGTAGGCGTCGGGGTTCAAGTTGACGATCGCATCGCCGCTCAGCACGGCGGCGTTGATCCAATCACCGCCGCCGTCGGTATCGGCAAGCAGGTTGCGCGAGGGATCGAAGGACAAAGTCTCCCGAAATTCATCCGTGAAGGTGAAGACGTCATCGGATTCCGGCGCCGCCTTTCCGTAGGCGTCGATGCGAACGGATTCCAGCACGCCGGATCCGCCCGCCAGGTTATCTTCGATCCGGATTGTCCAGGTCCCATCGGAGTTTTCGCCGCGAAGCGCCTCGATGCCGAAGGTCCAGCTCCCACGTGCGCCAGGCTTGGTCCCGGCGATCGAATTATCGCCGATCTGAACCTCGGTGCCGTCAGGCGAGACAAGCCAGACATCGAGGTCGGCAACGGACTCATGCGTCAGGGTGAGGGTGAGGTCCACCTGATCGATCAGGATGCCATCGGCCAAGTCTATGTCATAGGATACCGCGGCGAGGTCGCCGATCGCGAGGTTCGGAGCGCCGGTGGCCGATGCCTGGACTTCGTTGGCGGAGGTCTGCGGGGCGATGCCGATGACGCCGTACGCCTCGGCCATGCGGACCGCGGCGAAAACGTTGACGCTGCCGTAGCCGTAATCCGCGCTGAAATGCATGCCGCCGCCATTCCAGTTCTCGGCGGCGTTGATGAACCAGGCGTTCTCCTCGCCGGCATCCGCCGGCGCCCCCAGCGCGCTGCCGGTATGGGAGGCGGTTGTCGCAAGGATATCGTTGACGTCCCGCCAGCCGAGATCGGGGTTGGCCTGCAGCATAAGCGCGACCGCGCCGCTGACCATCGGGGCCGCGGCGGACGTGCCGCCGAATTGGGCATAGTCTCCGCCGCCGAACCCGTTGGCTCCGACCATATCGGTTGTCAGGATCGTCCAATCGCCGCCGGGCGCCGAGACGAGCAGCGAGGCGCCGCTGCTGGAATTCGAGAACACGGAACCATCCTCGAGGACAGCCCCGACCGTCACCGTGAAACGAGACGGCGAGCGGCCCGTCACATCCTCGTTGTCGTTCCCCGAAGGCTGGACGATGACCGTGCCGAGCCCGTCACGGCCCGTTGTGGCGGCAAATTCGTATTCCGTATCGGTGAATTGGTCGAGGTTATCTTCGCACAACCGACAATTGATCACATCGAAGTTGGCCATCTGATGGAGGGCTTCGGAAAAGCCGACCCGGTTCTCAGTAGAGGCGGGACTATCGGGATCGAAGATATTGACGCCTGTCAGGCTGCTCCCCCAGGCGATGCCGACCGTGCCGCGATCGTTGCGCTCCGCGCCGATGATCCCGGCAACCGACGTGCCGTGACCAGGAAGGCTCTCGTCGCCTGTCACTCCGCCACCAAGCGTCGTCCCGTTCACGACCACATGGAGCGCCGGGTTGTAGTTTCCGCTCAAATCGGGATGGGAGTGCTCGATTCCCGAATCGTAAACGCCGACGTTCACCCCGGCGCCGTTGAACTCTTCCCAGATGCGCTCGATGAGGGTCGTGCCGGCGGAAGCATCGCCTGTCAGCGCCGACAGGTACCATTGCCGCGTGTAAAGGGGATCGGTCGGTGCGGTCATCTCTGTGTCCAGTGATGCTGGAAAATCAGGCAAACCGCCCATCCGATTCGGAGCGAATTACGCAATCTTCCTCAGCTAACTTGAGGAGCTAGATCGACGTTATAGATACCTGCATATACTTGCAACACAGGGTAAGGATTTCGCGAGCCGAGAGACCCCGATCTGCCGTGCTTTTGGAACCAAGCGGGACGGGCCAGGGGACAGCGGAGGCGTCAAACCTTCAGCGGCACCCTGGGCACCTTGCTGCCGCCATCGCGGGCGGGCTTGCCCTTGGGCTTGTCGTCATCATCGTCACCCTCCTCCGACCGCGGCCCCTTGTCCTTGCGGAGCGCGTTCTCGTCGGGGATGCATTCGAGGTTCAGGGCGGCGACGCCCTCGGGCTTGTCCTCCACCGTGACCTTGACGATGCCGCCCTTCTGCAGCTTGCCGAACAGGACCTCCTCGGCGAGCGGCTTCTTAATCTCTTCCTGGATCAGGCGGCTGAGCGGCCGGGCGCCCATGCGCTCGTCATAGCCGCGCTCGGCGAGCCAGGCGGTGGCCTTCTCGTCCAGCTCGAAGGTGACGCCGCGATCGGCCAGCTGCGCCTCGAGCTGCAGCACGAATTTTTCCACCACGCGGTAGACGACCTCGGGCGGCAGCGCGCCGAAGGGGATTATCGCGTCGAGGCGGTTGCGGAATTCCGGCGTGAACAGACGGTTGATCGCCTCCTCGTCATCGCCGGTGCGGCGCGAATGGCCGAAGCCCATGGCCGCCTTGGCCATCTCCGAGGCGCCGGCATTGGTGGTCATGATCAGGATGACGTTGCGGAAATCCACCTGCTTGCCGTTGTGATCTGTCAACTTCCCGTGATCCATGATCTGCAGGAGGATGTTGAAGAGATCCGGATGCGCTTTCTCGATCTCGTCAAGGAGCAGCACGCAATGCGGGGTCTGGTCGACGCCGTCCGTCAAGAGGCCGCCCTGGTCGAAGCCGACGTAGCCGGGCGGCGCGCCGATCAGCCGCGACACCGTGTGCCGCTCCATGTATTCCGACATGTCGAAGCGGATGAGGCGCACGCCGAGGAGCTCGGCCAGCTGGCGCGCGGCTTCCGTCTTGCCGACGCCGGTCGGGCCGGAGAACAGGTAATTGCCGATCGGCTTCTCCGGCTCGCGCAGGCCCGCCCGGGCAAGCTTGATCGCCGAGGACAGCGCCTCGATCGCCTTCTCCTGACCGAACACGACCCGCTTCAGATTGTCGTTCAGATGGGCGAGCACCTCCGCGTCGTCCTTGGAGACGGACTTGGCCGGGATGCGCGCCATCGTCGCGATCGTCGCCTCGATATCCTTGATGCCGATCGTCTTCTTGCGCTTGGCTTCCGGCAAGAGCTTCTGCGAGGCGCC
>JACCSN010000034.1 GCA_013812985.1 Hyphomicrobiales bacterium
GCGATGATGAGGTCGGCATGCATGGCGAGCTCGCAGCCGCCGCCGAGCGCGACCCCGTTCACGGCCGCGATGAGCGGCTTGGGGAACTCGGCGATCGCCGCCCAGAGCCGGTGGCTGTTGCGCAGCATCATCTCGATGGCGCCGGCTTCCGCCATGTCGCGGAGGTCGGCGCCGGCCGCGAAGGCCTTGTCGTCGCCGGTGACGACGACGCATCGCGCCGCCTCGTCATCGGCAAGCGCCCGGAGATGCTCCGCCAGGAGCTTTCTGACCGACGCGTTCAGCGCATTGCGGGCCTCGGGCCGATTGATGCGCAAGAGCGCCACGGACGCGCTCGGCCGTTCCAGGAGGACCTCGGCCGTCATCTGGATGCAGGCGCTCCCGCCTGTTCGTGCGTAGGTCGATACCGGCCCATTCCCTTACCCTCTTGCCCGATGCCCTCTTGAATTGATTCCGCCGATTCCGCTGGAGGTCGATCTCTGCTATCGGCCTAATCGTTCGAAGGAAAGCTGCTTCGTGCCTGACTTGGCTACACGCGTCGGCATCACGAAGGCGTGGCGGCAGCGGTGCTCAAAGGAACAGAATGCGACCGTTCTCATTTGCCCTGCAGTCTGCGGTGAGGTGCAACATGCGATCGGCGCGACGCGACGGGAAATGGGCGCCGGACTACGGCGGCAACGATCTTGGCGTCGCGATGCTGAAGGGTGCCGTTGCGGGCGCCATCGGCGTCTGGGCGATGGACCGGGTCGACTGGTTCATGTATCTGCGCCTGCTCGATACGCCCAAGAGCCGGCGGCAAACCGACTTTGTCCGGCCAAGCGGCATGGACCCGGCGCATGCAATGGCCAACCGGGGTGCGCGCGCCCTCGGATTGACCCCACCGGCGCCCTGGAAGCAAAATCCCGCCGGTCTCGCCGTTCATTACAGTCTCGGCATCGCGCCGGGCGCCCTCTACGGCGCGCTGCGGGGGCGCGTTCCTTACGTGGATGCGGGCGGCGGCCTGCTCTACGGCCTCGGCCTGTTCGTCGTCGAGGACGAGATCGCCAATCCGCTCATGCGCTTCGCCGCTCCGCCGCAGGATTATCCCTGGCAAGCCCACGTCCGGGGCTTTGTGGCGCATCTCGTCTACGGCGCGGTGACCGAGCTTGTGATGCAGGCGCTGACGCCGCCACGCCGCAACCAGCGGCCGCCCGGCCGGCCGCGAGCCTTTCGCCGTCCTGAGACGCCGTCCCGTGATCGTTTCGAGACCGCGCGCGAAGCGGCCGCAATGAATCAATAATTTCGCCGCGTCAGGGCTGCGCGTGGTGGCCCGCGTCAGCGCGGATGATCCGCACACGACGCCCCGCCTCGGCGCCGGTGAAGGTCACCGCGATCCCACCCCCGTCGGCTTTCCAGGCAAGCTCCGCGTCGCCTGCCCGCGCTGAAGCGACGGTCCTGGGACCGCCGCAGGGCAAAGCAAGCTTGGCGCCGGCGGTGATATGACCGGGCAGGTCGAACGCGATTTCCGACGAGCTTAGCCGCAGGTTGGAGAAGCGCCCGCGCATCGCGGTGGCGATCAGGACGGTCTCTCCTTGTGAAAGCGTCAGCGTCCCCTCACGAACCAGAACAGTCACCGCGCCGATGGGGCTCTGGATCGGGCCGAGCGTCAGGTCGTCGCCGTCGTTCACGAGCTCCCACCCGGCCCAGGGGCTGACATCCATGACCGTCGCGACGCCCATGAGCGGCATGAGCGCGCCCCAATTGTAAAAGCCTTCGGTGTCGGGCTGGTCGAGCGGCTCGCCCGTCCCCGCGTTGTAATTTTCGGGGCAGAGCCGGCGCTCCTCCCAGGCCTGCCGGAACAGACTGAAGCTCGCCGTCGCCAGCTCGGACGCCCGGTCGTGCAGACCGCATCGCCGCAATCCGTGCCACACGAGGTAATTCATCGGCGGCCAGATCCGCCCCCGCCAGTAGCTGTTGTCGGACGCGGCGGGATCGTCGCGCGCTGTCCCAGGAATGACGAAGCGGCCGCCGAAAGTGTTTGGGTCATCGAGATGAGCGACGAGACGTTCCAGCTGATCGGCCGACGCCGCGCCGCAGAGCAGCGGGTAAAAACTGGTCGGGCCGACGCTGCGGACGAACGCACCGGAGCGCAGGCGGTTGGCGAAGAGCCCGCGGCTGTCGTCCCAAAGCTCGTCGCGAATCCTCTCTCGCAGCGCCTCCGCTTCCGCTTCGTGCGACGTGGCGGCGGAGCCAAGCCCGAGCGTTCCGGCGATCAGGCCAAGCATCTCGGCGTCGAGAGCCAGGATGCTGTTCAGGCCGACATCCAGCGTCGTCAAGGTGCGGGTTTTGGGGTCGTATGTCGCCTCGTCGTGGATCGGCGAATTGTCCATGCTGGATTCGTTGCGGGCGCCGAACGACGTGCCCTTGTAGAGGCCCTCCCCCACGTCCGAAGTGCCAAAGGAGACGAGGCCCCGCTTTTCCGGGTCGCGGTTCCGCCACCACCAGGCGTGATTTCGCGCCAGCGTGTCGTAGGCGAGTTCCAGAAGCGGTCGGGAGCCGGTGCGCAAATACGAAAGCCACAAGAGAAAACCGCCGAGCGGCAGCTGGGTGCGGTCCACCCAGGCGTCGTTGGCGGTGAGAAGGCAGGCGAGGTTCCCCTCCGGCGTGGCGCTCGCCAGCCAGGTCAGGATGTTCTCGCGCTCCAGCTCCGGGTCGATGAGTCCGGCCATGACGCCGGCATATTGCCCGTCGTTCAGCCACACGCCGAAGCCGCCGAACTTCGAAAGGTTCCAGTTGCGGCTGAGGGAGGTGTAGGGACGGTTGTTGATCTCGTCCCACACCGTGTTCCAGGCGACGACGTCGCGCACCGCGTCAAGGGCGCCGGCGAAGCGTCCCGTCTGCGCCGGAAGCACCGGGGCGTCCTCCTCCCTGATCAAGAGCTCCCGTGCGCGGCCGATGGCCAGGTCGGCCCGGTCCGCCACGGCGGCGGCGAAGCGGCCCTCGCGCGCCATCTCCAGATTGAAACGGAGCGCCAGCACCGGCGCCGCATCGGCCCGCGAGCCGAGGTAGAAATACCCGCGCGTCTCGTATTCTTCCGTCAACGCCTCAATCGATGGGTGCCCCGTCACCTGAACCGGATCGCTCGCCGCCGCGACGGCGATGAAACGATGCCCCACCTTGACCCAAGCCGCGCCGCTTGCCGGGTCGAACCGGACCGAATGCCCCTCCTCCGTGGACAGGCAAAGATTGACCCAGAATCGCAAGCCCCATTCGCCAAGCTCCGGCGCCCGCCACGATCCGATCAGATCGAACGGCCCGGGCTTCCGATACGACCAGGCGAGGCGGGTGCCGGCATGCACCAGATCCAGCTCGACCAGCCCGCCGTCGATCGTGTGCGCCCCGAGCCGCACGCCAGGGTGACCGGCCGAAAAGTCCGTCGCCTGTCGTACGCTGTCGGCGTAGACGACGGGGGTCAGGCGGAAGCCGAGCGGCAGGAACACCATCTCGGCCGGGCGACTCGACCAGGTGTTCCAGGCGCGGGCGAGAGGTACGGTAGCGCCGTGGAGCATCCGAGATCAGCTCCAGGCCGCCAGCACGGCGGCGGTCGTGGCGATCTCGACCTGCTGATCGAAGCGCGGCAGGATGTGGCGGAGCGTCGCCTCGTGGGCCGCGGGCGACGAGCTTGCCAGGGCGTCCGCCACCGCGATCACGCGAAATCCGCGGTCGACGGCCGTCAGCAATGTGCCGAGCACGCAGATGTCGGTCTCCACGCCTGTGAAGATGATCGTATCCGCGCCGAACCTTGCCAGACGCTCGCTGAAGGCTGGCGCTTCGAACGCCGAGTAGGTGGGCTTGTCGATGGTGCTCGCCTCGTCGGCCAGCGCGGCAAGCTCATCCACCAGACCCACCAGATCGGGCGGCAGCGCCGCGCCGGTAAAGGCGGACCAGTGATCATAAAAGTGGCGCCAATTGCCCGGCGCCTCCTCGGCCCGCCGCGGGACGGTGAAGCGTGTGAACAGCGTGCGGCCCGGCTTGGCGCGCGTCAGCTCGGCGATCCTGGGCACGATCAATGCCATGTCGGGCACCCGCCATCCGGGCGGCTCGGTGAAGAGGCGCTGGACATCGACGGCGACATGGACGGCATGGGCGCCAAGCATCGGGAGATTGGCCATCCGATCAGCCAGCGAGCAGGATCGTGTGGGCGGCCGACCAGGCGAGGCACACCGTCTCGCCAAGCGCGATCGGCTCGCTTTCCCGATTTTGAGCAAACACCTTCAGATCCTCGCCGTTCGGGCCGTCGAGAAGATAGGTCGAGGCCGCTCCGGCATAGATCACTTCCCGGACGCGCGCCGGAAGCCCGTTCTCGAATGCGCCGGTCGCGCCGGCGGGCAGGATGGCGATCTTCTCCGGCCGCACGGCCAGCGTGACAGGCGTGCCGGCGGCGGGGATCGGGTCGGCGCTGTGGATCATCCGCCCATCGACCTCGATGCCGCCCGAAGCCGCCTTGCCGGAGAGGAAATTGGCGTCGCCAAGGAAGGCCGCCGCGAATTGCGTGCGCGGCCGCTCGTAGATCTCGGCCGGGGCGCCCTCTTGCACGATCCGGCCCGCGTCGAGGATCGCTACGCGGTCCGACAAAGCCAAGGCTTCCTCCTGGTCGTGGGTGACGAAGATCGTGGTGAGCCCGCTTTCGCGCTGGATGCGCTTCAGCTCCACCTGCATCTCCTGGCGCAACCGCCTGTCAAGCGCCGAAAGCGGCTCGTCAAGGAGGAGCACGGCGGGATCGGTGACGATGGCACGGGCCAGAGCCACCCGCTGCTGCTGGCCGCCGGACAATTGCTTCGGGCGTCGGTCCTCCAGCCCGGTCAGGCGCACGAGGTCGAGAACGCGCCCAACCTCGCGCGTCGCCGCGTCGCCGCGCACGCCGCGTCGGTTGAGGCCGAAAACGACGTTCTCCGTGACGCTCATATGCGGAAACAGAGCGTAGGACTGGAACACCATCCCGATTCTTCTGCGCCAGACCGGGACCCGCGTCACATCGGCGGCGCCGATCCGCACGGACCCTTCGTCGGGCGCGACAAAGCCCGCGACGATGCGGAGCAGCGTCGTCTTGCCCGATCCGGACGGCCCAAGCAGGCTGGTGAACCGCCCGGCCTCGAAGACCGCGCTGACCTCATCCAG
>JACCSN010000083.1 GCA_013812985.1 Hyphomicrobiales bacterium
CCGCAATATTTCGTCACGCATCCGACGCGCGCCATGAGCCTGATGCGGCGCGTCCTGCCGAAGCGCGCGCTTCATGCGCTTCTGGTGCGGGCCACCGGGCTCGAATAGGTTTCGCGAGATGGCTTCCGTCCTCTCCGCCGACGACCGCCGATCGCTCTTCGCGCTCGCCGGCCTGCTCGCCCTCTGCTTCGCGGTTGCGGCGCTCGGAAGCGCCGTCACGCTCCCGGCGATCCCCGGCTGGTATTCCGCGCTTCGGAAGCCGTTCTTCACGCCGCCCAACTGGATGTTCGGGCCGGTCTGGACCATTCTCTATTTGCTGATGGCGATCGCCGCCTGGCGCATTTGGAGGTGCGTCGGCGATCGGGCCGCGAGGACGCTGGCGCTGCGTTTCTTCGCCGCGCAACTCGCATTGAACCTCGCCTGGCCCTTCACGTTTTTCGGGGCGCGAAGTCCGGCTCTGGGGCTGATCGTGATTGTGGCGCTTGAGGCGGCTATCGTTCTGACGATCCGGGCCTTCGCGCGGCTCGACCGGCCGGCCGCCTGGATGATGGCGCCATACGCCATCTGGGTGGCCTACGCCGCCGCCGTCAACCTCGCCGTCGTCACCCTCAATTAGCCGCAACCCCGCACGGACACGCTCATGGATGCATTCGCACGATTGCTCATCCCGATCGCGCTCGCGGTAGTCGCGGTGGTTCTGCTCCTCGGCCTCTGGAACATGATGCGAGGCGGCTCCGCCAACGCCTCGCAGAACTTCATGCGCGCCCGCGTGCTGGCTCAGTTCGCGGCCATCGTCATCGTTATGGCGGCGCTGTGGCTCATGGGCGGTTAGCGCCTTCGATCCTCGCGTGACGGGGAAGCAGAGCCCCTGTAAGGTCCCGACCGATGGTCATCCTGAACAAGATCTACACCAAGACCGGTGACGACGGCACGACGGCGCTCGGCACCGGCGAACGCCGGCCGAAATACGATCTCCGCATCGAGAGCTATGGAACCGTGGACGAGGCCAATGCGGCGATCGGCCTGGCGCGCGTGGAGCTCGGGATCGACGACGGCGAGCTGCCCGCCATGCTGGCGCGCATCCAGAACGACCTCTTCGACCTCGGCGCCGAGCTCGCCACCCCCGACGACGGCGCGCCGAAGGACTTTGAGCCGCTCCGGATCATCGCCTCTCAAGTCGAGCGGATCGAGCACGACATCGACCGCCTGAACATGGATCTGCAGCCGCTCCGCTCCTTCGTGTTGCCGGGCGGCAGCCGCGCCGCCGTCGCGCTTCACCTCGCCCGCACGATCACCCGCCGGGCCGAGCGGCTGATGGTGGCGCTCGCGGCGAAGGAGCCGGAACGGGTGGGCCGCCCCGGCATCGTTTACATGAATCGGCTGTCGGATTTCCTGTTCGTCGCCAGCCGCTGGGTGAACGATCGCGGCGAAGCCGACGTGCTCTGGGTTCCCGGCAAGAACCGGTAGCGGGGGCAGGCCCCTTGTTCATTCCGCTCTACGACTACAACCCGCTCCGGCATCTCACCCGGCCCTATGCCAATTACGCCCTGATCGCCTTCACGGTGCTCAGCTTCTTCATGACCGGCGGCTTCGATCAATATGCGGTGGAGAATGCCGCTGTCGGGCTCGGCCTGATCCCCTCGGTGGTCAATGATTTCGAGGACCTGCCGGCCGCCTACGTGCTTGTGCCGGAGGACGCCACTTACATCACCTACGCTTTCCTCCATGCCAACTGGCTGCATCTCGGCGGCAACATGGCCTTCCTCTGGGTCTTCGGCGACAATATCGAGGATGCTCTCGGGCACTTTCGGTATGTGTTGTTCTACCTCGCCTGCGCAGCCGTGGCCGCCTTCGCCCACGCCTTCATCAACTACACCTCACCGACGCCGCTGATCGGCGCCTCCGGCGCGGTCGCCGGCGTGGTCGGCGCCTACCTGATCCTGCACCCTCGCGTAAAACTCTGGATCCTGGCCTTCGGGCGCATCCCGCTGCGTCTCTCCGCGGCCCTGGTCATCGGCGCCTGGGCGGTCTTTCAGGTGTTCAACATCATCTTCGCCAATCCGGAGGAGGCTATCGCCTGGTGGGCGCATCTCGGCGGCATGGTCGCCGGCGGGCTGTTCATCGTCGTGCTGCGGCGTCCCGGCGTCCCTCTATTCGACCGGGACACGCCGGCGCCCGGCTGAACCCCCAATTACGTCATTGAGGCGTCGCTCCTCGGCTTGATAAGCCGGCCGCTCGCGTTTAGTCGGAGCCACGCTCAAGCGAAAAGAGAGCTGAGATGAAGGTCCTGGTTGCCGTCAAGCGGGTGATCGACGCCAATGTGAAGCCGCGGGTGAAGCCGGACGGGTCGGGGGTGGACCTGGCCAACACCAAGATGGCGATGAACCCGTTCTGCGAGATCGCGGTGGAGGAGGCGATCCGGCTGAAGGAGGCCGGGAAGGCGAGCGAGATCGTGCTGGTCTCGATCGGCCCGGCGCAGGCGGCGGAGACGATCCGCGCCGGGCTCGCCATGGGCGCCGACCGCGGCGTCCTGGTGCAGGTGGACGGCCTGGCCGAGCCGCTGGCGGTGGCCAAGATCCTCAAGGGCGTGGTGGCGGCCGAGGCGCCGGGCCTGGTGATCCTCGGCAAGCAGGCGATCGACGACGACGCCAACCAGACCGGGCAGATGCTGGCCGCCCTGCTCGGCTGGGCGCAGGGGACGTTCGCGTCGAAGATCGAGCTTGACGGCGACGGCGGGGGCGACGGCCCGGGCGGCAGCGCGCGGGTGACGCGCGAGGTGGATGGCGGCCTGCAGACGGTGACGCTGAAGCTGCCGGCGATCGTCACCACCGACCTCCGGCTGAACACGCCGCGCTATGCCTCGCTGCCCAACATCATGAAGTCGAAGAAGAAGCCGATCGAGACGAAGAGCGCCGCCGATTACGGCGTCGACACGACGCCGCGGCTGCAGGTGATCGAGACGCGCGAGCCGCCGCGCCGCAAGTCGGGCGTGAAGGTCACCTCGGTGGCCGACCTCGTCGACAAACTTCGCAACGAAGCCGGGATTTTATAGGTGGAGTCAGTCGAGCGAAGGGTAGAATTGCTGCTGTCGTCAATCGATGGCTTGACCGGTCGAGGATGACGGTCCGTAGGATGACGATCACTTGAAAGCTTCCCGCCAGGAGGATGGGTAGTGGGTCGAAGCCGCGCAGCTCTCACCCGCGTATCATCTCCTCCACCGCCTGGATGAGCCGCTCGATGTCCTGTGGCCGCGACAGGCGGTGGTCGCCGTCGCGCACCAGCGTCAGCACCGCGTCGTCGAAGGCGAAGCGCTCCATCAGCGCCGTCGCGAGCGCCCAGGGCACGTCCGGGTCCTGCATGCCCTGGATCACATGGACAGGGCAGCCGGTCTCGATCGGCGCGTCCCCGAAAAGGTGGCGCTCGCCATCTTTGATCATGGCGCGGGTGATGACGTAGGGCTCGCCCGAATAGGCCGAAGGCTGGGCGTGAGAGCCGGTCTCCTCCAGCGAACGCCTGGCCGCTTCGTCCATCGTGTCCCACATCAGCTCCTTGGTCATGTCGACGGCGGGGGCGATCAGGACCATGCCGCCAAGGCGGTCGGCGTAACCTTGCTCGCGCAGGCGATAGGCGAGGAGCAAAGCGATCCAGCCGCCCATGGACGAGCCGATGACGATCCGCGGGCCTTCGGCGACGGCGTCGAAGACGGCCTCGGCTTCCTCGATCCACGCGGAGATCGTGCCGTCCTCGACACGGCCGCCGGACCGGCCATGGCCGGAATAGTCGAAGCGGGTGCAGGCATGGCCGGACGTCGCCGCCCAGCGGTCGAGCGCCTCGGCTTTCGTCCCGGTCATGTCGGAGCGGAAGCCGCCCAGCAAGAACAGGCCGGGCGCGGATCCAGGGCGGGCAAGCACGGCGATATCGCGCGCCGCCTCGCCTTCTCCGACCCGCATTTGGGTGAACTGCGCTTCGCTCATTCGGGTTGCTCCGCCGATCCCCGGCGTCGGAGTGAGGCAGTCGAGGACTTTTCGTCAACCCCGTCGCGCGGCGACGGCCGTGGGTTGTTGACTTGCGCCAGGATTCACCGGATTCTGGGCGATACGCGGTGGCAGCCGAGGCTGGCGCCGCCCATATGTATTTCAACATCTTGAAGGAGATCTGACCATTCGCCGTCCGTTTCGCGCACCCCCTCAAGTCAAGGAGGGGCCCCGTATCAACGACGAAATCCGCCTTCCAGAGGTGCAGCTCGTCGACCAGGAAGGCAACAACCGCGGCGTCGTCGCGATCGACGAGGCCCGGCAGATGGCCGAGGAGGCCGGCCTGGATCTCGTGGAGATCTCGCCCAACTCGCGCCCGCCGGTCGTGAAGATCCTCGATTACGGCCGCTACAAGTTCCAGGCGCAGAAGAAGGCGTCCGAGGCGCGCAAGAAGCAGAAGACCGTCGAGGTCAAAGAAATCAAGATGCGCCCGAGCATCGACGACCACGACTACGACACCAAGATGAAGGCGGCCCGCCGCTTTCTTGATGAAGGCGACAAGGTGAAGATGACCTTGCGCTTCCGCGGCCGCGAGATGGCGCATCAGGAGCTCGGCCTCAATCTCCTGTTCCGCGTCCGCGACGATCTCAACGCGATGGCCAAGGTGGAGGCGGAGCCGAAGCTGGAAGGCCGCCAGATGATCATGATCCTGGCCCCGTCGGGCAAGGCCCCGCCGCGTCCGCAGGCCGCCGCGCCGGCGCCGGCGTGAGATCGGCGGCGCAGGTGGACGGTCGCGA
>JACCSN010000084.1 GCA_013812985.1 Hyphomicrobiales bacterium
TTCGCATTCCTCACCGGCGCTCCTGCCGACAGCGAGCGGCGGTAATCGTCAAAATTCTGCGGCTCGGCGGTGTAGACTGCGGCGCGCGGAAAGCGCTCCGTCACGGAAAGCGCCGTGCCGGCGGCCAGCCCGCCGCCGCTGCATGGGACGAGCACGACATCGAGTTCAATCCCGAGCGCGTGGCAGTCCTCGGCAATCTCCAGCCCCGCCGTGCCCTGCCCCGCGATCACCATCGGGTTGTTGAAGGGATGGATGAAGGCGAGCCCCTCCTCCTCGGCGATCCTCTGTGCGATGGCGTCGCGATCCTCGGCGACGCGGTCGTAAAGGACAATGCGGGCGCCGGAACGGGCCGTGCGCTGGCGCTTCAGGAGCGGCGCATCCTCCGGCATGACGATGACGGCCGGGATGCCGGCGATCCGGGCCGCCTCGGCCACGCCCTGCGCATGATTGCCGGACGAGCAGGCGACGATTCCCGCCGCCGCTTGGCGTCCGAGCGCGTCCACGGCGTTCCACGCGCCGCGGAACTTGAAGGAGCCGGTGCGCTGGAGGCATTCGGGCTTCAGATAGACGCGCGCGTCGAGCCGGTCGGACAGGACAGGCGAGAAGAGCAGCGGCGTCCGCACGGCGCGCCCGGCGAGGCGTTTCTGGGCGGCCAGCACGTCGTCGAAGGTCGGGATCGCGAGATCGGGAGAATGAGCCTGCTGCATGGGGTGCGAATAGCCGAGGCAGACCTGGCGCACAACTCAGGCGGCGGCGCCGGCCTGCACTCCATTGGCGATAAGGATGTTGTCCCGGAACATGCGCGCGCTTTCCTCCCAGGTGAAGCGCAGCGCAAAATCCCGCGCCGCCGCCCGTGGCAGCTCGAGCGCGGCAAGCGCCGCCTTGTGGAGATCGGCGTCAAGCACGCCGATGCGCGGGTCGGTGATGATGTCCCTCGGCCCTGTCACCGGGAACGCGGCGACCGGAACGCCGGAGGCGAGCGCCTCCAGGAGCACGTTGCCAAACGTGTCAGTCAGGCTCGGGAAGATGAACACATCGGCTGCCGCATAGGCGCGCGCCAGGGCTTCGCCGTGCAATGTTCCGAGGAAATGCGCTTGCGGAAACGCCAGCGCGAGCGACGCCCGCGCCGGCCCGTCACCGACGATCACCTTGGAGCCGGGTAGATCGAGGCGGAGGAACGCCTCGAGATTCTTCTCCACCGCGACCCGCCCCGCATAGAGGAAGACCGGACGCGGCAGGCCGAGATCGGCGTCCGGACGCGGCCGGAACAGTTCGTGGTCGACGCCGCGCGACCAGAGCAGAAGATTGCGGAATTGACGCGCGGCGAGATCCGCCATCAGCGACTGCGTGGCCACCATGCAGCCGAGCCCGGCATTGTGGAAACGGCGCATGAAGCTGTAGCCCCATGAAAGCGGTACGGGCGCGCGGGCCGCGAGATATTCGGGGAACTTGGTGTGGTAGCTCGTCGTGAACCCGAGGCCGCGGGACAGGCAGTGCCGCCGCGCCAGGATGCCCAACGGCCCCTCGGTGGCGATATGGACGAAGCTCGCGTCAGCCTTGTCGATCAGGCGCGCGACCTGGCCGGGGCGGGCGAGCGCCAGCCTGATCTCCGGATAGGTTGGGCAGGGCAGCGTGCGGAAGCGATCCGGCGCGATGACGTCGACCGTGTCGCCCCGGCTCCGTAGCATGCCGGCGACACGGCTCAGCGAGTTGACGACGCCGTTCACTTGCGGGAACCAGGCGTCGGTGACCAGGGCCAGCCGGAACGGCCGATGGATCATTCCGCGGCGATTGCCGCGTCAAGCGGGACCGGATCATGCCAGGCCTGCATGGAACGGTCGGCCCATCGGATGATCTCGAACCTGCCGTCCGGATGCTCGACGAGCGCCGTGCAGCTTTCCACCCAGTCGCCGCAATTGAAGTATGCCGTGCCGAAATGGTCGTGCATGGCGGCCGTGTGGATATGGCCGCAGATCACGCCGTCGACGCCCTGCTCGCGGGCCTCGCGCGCCAGCGCTTCCTCGAAGGCGCCGATGAAGTTCACCGCGTTCTTGACCTTCAGCTTGGCCCAGGCGGACAAGGACCAGTAGGAGAAGCCGAGCTTGCGCCGGATGAGGTTCACGTAGGCATTGACGCCGAGCGCCGCCGCATAGGCCCAGTCGCCGAAAAAGGCGAGCCAACGGGCATGGCGCACCACCACGTCGAACTGGTCGCCGTGAATGATCAGGAGCCGGCGCCCGTCGGCCGCCTCGTGGATGTCGCTATTGCGGACCTCGATCCCGCCGAAATGGGTGCCGAGGTAATCGCGCAGGAATTCGTCGTGGTTGCCCGGGACGTAGATGATGCGGGCGCCCTGCCGGGCTTTTCGCAGGAGTTTCTGGGCTACGTCGTTGTGCGACTGGGGCCAGTACCAGGATCGCTTGAGGCGCCAGCCGTCGACGATGTCGCCGACCAGATAGATGGTTTCCGCGTCGTGGCAGCGCAGGAAATCAAGGAACAGCTCCGCCTGGCAGCCGCGCGTGCCGAGATGGACGTCCGAGATGAACAGGGTGCGCAGTTGGCGCACGGGCGTCTCCGGCGGCATGGCAACCTTGGTCTCTCGCCTTAAGGCATGATTCCTGCCTCGGTTTCATGACGGCACGGAACAGCGCGGGGTGCAAGCCGGGGCAAGGCTGTGTCTCACGGGCAACAAGCTGAGTTCTGTTGCAGCCGAGACTATGCCCCAATAAATACCGCCTACTTGCGCGCTTGCAATGCCGGGTTTCCCGGTGCGATCCACAGGCCGTAGCCGGACATCCATGATGGGGACAGAGATTATGAAGCTTGTTCGTTACGGCTCGAAGGGCGCGGAAAAGCCCGGTCTCATCGACAATGCGGGCCGCGTCCGCGATCTGTCCGGCGAGGTCCAGAATCTCCGCGCCGAGATGCTGACCCCGGACCTTTCGGCCCGGCTTTCCCGCCTCGGTCCTGAAACACTCCCGGAGGTGAGCGGCGAACCGCGCCTCGGCGCTCCCGTTCCTCGCCCCGGCCACTTCATCGCGATCGGCCTCAACTTCGCCGACCACGCGGCTGAATCGGGGATGGCGGTGCCCGCCGAGCCGGTGATCTTCTCCAAGGCGCCGAGCTGCATCTGCGGCCCCAATGACGACGTGATCATCCCCAAGGGCTCGCGCAAGCTCGACTGGGAGGTGGAGCTCGCCTTCGTGATCGGCCGCCGCGCGTCGTATGTGAGCGAGGCGGACGCGCTCGATCACGTCTTCGGCTACATGATCTGCAACGACGTGTCGGAGCGGTTCTGGCAGATCGAAGGCACCGGCCAGTGGATCAAGGGCAAGAGCGCCGAGACTTTCGGCCCGCTCGGCCCCTTTCTCCTTACCGCCGACGAGCTTGGCGATCCGCAGGATCTGGACATGTGGCTCGACCTGAACGGCGAGCGCATGCAGACCGGCAACACCCGCACGATGGTCTTTTCCGTCCGCGAGCTGATCGCCTACATTTCCGGCAAGATGGTGCTGGAGCCCGGCGATATCGTCACGACCGGAACGCCGCCCGGCGTCGGCAGCGGGAAGAAGCCCCAGATATTCCTGAAGCCGGGTGATGTGATGGATCTCGGAATCGCCCGGCTTGGCCAGCAGCGCCAGCGCCTGGTGGCTTATCAGGGCTGAGGCGAACCGCAGGCGATCCGCCAAGGCCCCCTGGCCTGCCGCGATGGAGGCGGTCGTCCGGCTCTATACGTCAGACGACGCCGCCGCCTGTGCCATCGTCTTCGACGCGGCGTGGCATGCGGGCCATCCTTACGCGCCGCGTCCGATCGATCGCGGGATCTTCGAGCGCGAGACGTCCGGCGAGCGCATCCTGGTGGCGGAAGATGAACAGCGCCGGGTGATCGGCTTCGTCTCGGTCTACGAGCCGGGCAGCTTCGTTCATCATCTCTATGTCGATCCGGCTCTCCACAGTCGCGGGGTCGGCCGCTTGCTCCTCCGCCATGCCTTGGCGCTTGCCGGCGGAACGGCGTCCCTGAAATGCCAAGCGCGAAATCTTGGGGCCTTGGCGTTCTACCGTGGCCTCGGCTGGACGGCGGGCGAGGAAGGCGAGGCGGAGGCCGGGCCGTGGATCAGGATGCATAGCCCTTGATTGCCTCAAACGCCATGGTTACCGGCGGATTTACCAAATGTTTGGTAATTTCCTGTTTTTCTGCGGTTCTAGACTACGCGTGGGGTCGCGATTCTCACTCGGAGGAGCGAAGATGCACGCGGTCATCTCGGATTGGAAAAGCCGTCACGCCGAGTTGTTCGGCGAGCATATCCTTCGGCTCAAGCACCGGCTGCACGAGTCGCCTTTGTTGGCGGACGATGCGCTCGCTCGCCTTATCGAGGCGACGCCGCCTGAGCACTGCTACATCAACACGATGGATCGCAAGGCTCACAATCCGCGCACGCGGCGAGAGGGCGCCCTGAAGGGGCTTTCCGGAGCCGAGGCGCTCCAGGCGGTGCGTGGCGGAAATATCTGGATCAACATTCACAGGCCTGACACGACCGATCCGAACTATCGCGACCTGCTCGAAAGTATCTTTGCTGAATTCGAGTCACGCGTCCCCGGTCTGAAAACGTACAAGCACTCGATGACGCTCCTAATCTCGTCCCCCAACGTTCAGGTCTACTACCACTGCGACGTTCCCGGCCAGATGCTCTGGCAGATCCGGGGCGCCAAGAATGTCTACGTGTACCCGAACACCGCCCCGTTCCTGTCGCACGCCGACATGGAGAAGATCATTCTCGGCGAGGCGCACGAGACTGGAATGCCGTATCAGCCCTGGTATGATGAGTACGCGCAGAAAATCGAGCTCAAGCCGGGAGAAATGCTGTATTGGCCGCTGAACTGCCCGCACCGCGTGGTCAATCAGGACTGCCTTAACGTATCGGTCACGACCGAGCACTGGACGGATGAACTGCGGAACGTCTACGCGGCAAATTTCGCCAATGGAATTCTTCGCCGGACATCCCCGAGCCGCAAACTTTCGCGGGCGACCTCTGGCCCATCATTCTGGGGGAAGCTCGGACTCGCCGCGGCCTACAGATTTGCCGGGCTTCAAAACGGGCGTCAGCGCAAGCGGCTAATCGACTTCGCTGTCGATCCGACGGCTCCCGACGGCATCCGAGACATTCCCGCTTACGCCTTCTCCCGCTGAGCCAGGCGATGCAGCTCAGCCTTCTGGGCGCGCCCCCAGAGCCGCCGCTGCCGCTTCTTGCGCTCCGGCGCGCGGAGCCATGCACGGTATCTCTGGTGACGGACCGTCGGGCGTTCGACGCTCTCGCGGATCAATGGCGGGTGATCGAGGCAACCGCGAGGGGAGCTGTTCTGTTCCAATCCTACGATTGGTGCCGCGCCGTCTGGGATCATTGGCTGGGGAAAGCCCGGCCGTTCGAGCCTCGGATCTTAATCGCGCGGCGTGGAAGTGAGACTGTCGGCATCCTGCCGCTTCGGATCGTGCGCCGCGGGCCGTTGCGCATCGCGACGGGCCTAGCCGAACCGTTTCAGCAATATTCCGATGCGATCTTGTCGCCCGATCAGGGTCATGATGTCGTCGATGCCCTGCTCGGCGCGGCGCTTCGGCTTGACGCCTGCGACGGGATCGAGCTCCTGAAGGTTCGCGACGACAGTCCTCTTGCCGGCGCGCTGGCGTCCAACGGCGCGGTCCGAGCAGCCGAAGACGCCGCTCCGTACATCGATCTTCGCGGGTTCAAGGAATTCGCCGACTACCACGCCACGGTGAAACCAAAGACGCGAAAGAACATCCGCAATTCGCGAAACCGAATAACGCGTATGCACCGGTTGGAGCATCGGGTTATCACCTGCCGTGAGGATATCCGCGTGCTCGTCGCCCGGACCTATCGCGGGCGGGAGCGGTGGCTGAAGGAGCTTGGCCTGACCTCGCGCGCGTTCCGCGAGGATACATTCCCGGATTTTCTGGACGAGCTGGCGAGCGGCGGTCACGGATTGTCGGTGCTCGCCATGAGCCTGGAGGCGGATGGAAGACCGATCGCCGATCAGTGGGGCGTGGTGTTCAACGGCCGCTACTATGCCTATGGCGCGACCTGGGATCCGCTCTACGAGGAGTTCAGCCCCGGCAAGCTGCATCTGGAGGATGTAATCCGAGCGTGCCACGAGCTCGAGATCGGAACGGCCGACTTTCTCATGCCCACCGCTCACTACAAACTTACATGGACCGACGACGTCATGCCCGTCGCCGATTTCGCGCTGCCCTGCTCCTGGCGAGGCCGGATTTACGCCTCCTGCTGGATCGGGGCGCTCAGGCCGCAGCTGAAGCGGCTGGCCCTCGCTACACCGGATCGGGCTCGCAGCCTACTTGCCACCCTGATTTTCGCCCGCCGCGGCGTGCCCTCCTCGGAAACGGCGCGGCTTCCGGCGTCGCCGGAAAATCCGACCGGATGCGGCCGGCCGATCTGACCAAGGGTCCCGCCACGGCCTCGGCCGACCTTCCCGGCCTGCTTCGCAAGGCCAGGACGGTGTCATCCGCCTCAAACGGGCGGTTCACCCTCGCGCATGGGGCGGCGGCGCATGCATTGATGATCCGGATTTCCAGCGCGGGTCTCGCCTTTGCATCACAGGCCGTCCTCGCGCATCTCATGGGCCAGCACGAGTTCGGTATCTTTGCCTTCGCTTGGGTCTGGTTCTCGGTGCTTGGATGCTTCGCCAACCTCGGGTTCGGAGATTCGACGATACGGTTCATCCCGCAGCTTCGTTCGCGCGGCGACGATGTCTACCTGCGTGGCTATCTCCGATTCGCGCCGGCCGCCGCTTTCGCTGGCTCGGTGCTCGCCGGGGTGATCGCGGTCGCAGCCGTGATCATCGCCCGGCCCTTTTTGGACCCAGCCTATGTCGTGCCGCTCATCGTCATGGTGACCGCGGTTCCTCTTGTGTCTTTGCAAAGCGTTCTTGAGGGAGTGGGCCGCAGCTATGAATGGATTGTCGCGGCGCTCGTCCCAATTTATATCCTGCGCCACGGCTTTCTATTGCTGTTCATGGCCGCCGCCGTTTCGCTTGGCTACGCGGCCACGGCCGTCACGGCGTTGTGGTGCGTGGCCCTGGCCGCGGCGGCGGCGCTCGCTTGGCAAGCCGTCGCAATCATCCGGCGGTTGCGCGGTGCGGTGCCGCATGGGGCGCGAGCATACCGACCGCGTGAATGGATCAGAGGCTCCGTCCCGTTCACCGTGCTGCATGGGGCCGGGGTCCTCTTCGGCTTCACCGATGTGATGGTCCTCTCGCTCTTCGCGGCTCCGGCCGAGGTGGCCGTCTACTTCGCGGCGACGCGGGTGATCCAGGTTGCCAACCTCATTCCTTACGCCGCCAGGGTCGCCGCATCCCACTTGTTCTCCGCGGCGCACGCACGGGGCGATGTGGACGCGATACAACGCCTCGCAGAGCAAATGACCCGGCTGACCTTCGCGGCTGCGTTCGTCTGCCTTGCCGGGATCGCGGCCGGGGGCGAGTGGCTGCTGAGCGCGTTCGGCGACGGATTCACCACCGGCTATATTCCAATGCTGATCCTAGCGGCCGGGGTCATTGCGGCGATCTCGGCCGGCCCTGCTGAGGAAATCCTGAACATGACTGGGCACGGCATCGTATCCGCATGGTCGTCAGTCGTTCTCGTCGCTTTAAGCATTGCGCTGAATTTAGCCCTGATTATACCTTTTGGCGTTATCGGCGCCGCCGCCGCCACGTCCATTCTGCTGGCGGGACGTTCAGCTTGGCTGGCCTACGAGGTCAGGCGCCGCCTGGGCGTGAGAACGTGGATGTGGTCGGGATAAACCGCGACTCCAGGAAAGGGCCGCGCGGGGCGGCGGTTTCGGGACGTGATTTGACCTTTGGGCCGTCCGATCCTTTCCGAGAGAGCGGTCCGGTCCGGACCTTCAGCCGGGCGGCGGCGACATGGCCTTGCGCTGGCGCGTTCGCTCCAGCCCGAGCCGGCGTTCGCGGAAGATGATGAAGATGCCGGCGCCGATCACGATGGCGCCGCCGAGGATAATGCTGGCGGTCGGCACATCGCCGAACAGGAAGAAGCCGAAGGTGATGCCCCACAGCATCGAGACATATTCGAACGAGGCGAGCGTCGCCGCGTCGGCGTCGCGGTAGGCCGTCGCAATCAGGATCTGCCCGACGCCGCCAAGGAGGCCCATCAGCACCAGCAGCGTTGCATCGGTCGCATTCGGCGCCACCCAGCCGAAGGGAAGCGACACGGCGACGGCCATCAGCGAGGCAATAAGCGAGAAATAGAACACGATGGCGCCGGTCGATTCCGTCTGCGCCAGGGACCGCACGAAGACCGCCGCGAAGGCGGAGCAGAATGCGCTGACGAGCGCCAGCACCGCGCCGAGAAGGGCGGCATCCTCAAGCGCGCCGCGGCTCAGCAAAGTGAAGCGCGGCCACAGGATGACGACGATCCCGACGAAGCCGACGGCGACCGCCGTCCAGCGAAACAGCCGCACGCGCTCGTGGAGGATGAGCGCGGCGAGCACCACGATCATCAGCGGCGAGGCGTAGCCGATCATCATGGCCTCCGGCAGCGGCAGGAAAGCGAGCGCGGCGAAGTTCAGCGCCATGGCGAGCACGCCGACGGTCCCGCGGCTCACATGGATCCACGGCCGCTTGGTGCGCAGCGCCGACGCGAACTCGCCCTGCCAGGCCAGCATGCCGACGATCGGGACCAGCGCGAAGAATGACCGGAAGAAGACGATCTCGCCCGGCGGAATGCGGTCGGCGACCGCCTTCACGCAGACCAGCATCAAGGTGAAGAACAAGGTGGAGACGACCTTGAGCGCGATGCCGCGGCTGGGGTTCATGGCGCACCCCTAGCACGGGAGAAGATTCGCCGCGCAGGCGCGCGATGTCGTCGGCGGCACAAATGGCGTTAATGGGCGGATACGTGACGGTAGCGCGCCTCGGCGAGGCTGTAGGCGCCGAAGGCGACGAGCCCGAGCCCCATCGCCAGCAGGATGAGCCATCCATAGCTGAAATCCTGCAACCACCGCAGCGCCTCGACGAGGCCAGGCTGCTGCTCGGCGTTGTAGGCGAGGCTGCCCGAGACGATCAGGCCTGACAGGATGAGGAACACGATGCCGCGCGCGATCAGGCCCGCCCGGCCGAGCGGCTTCAGCCAGCTCATGATGCGCGGCGGGCAGCGGAAATATTTGACGAAGCCGGCGCGGGCGCCTTTCACGATATGCGCCACGCCGACCGCAAGAACGATCGCGGCGATCGCGTAGACGACGAGCCAGGCGATGCCGAGCTCGTAGATCGCCGCGAGCCAGCGGCCGCTTGGATCGTCCCCGCCGCCTCCTTCCGACCCGCTCCGCGAGCCTGAAGCCAGCCCGATCGCCAGAAAGGCCAGGGCGGCATAGCTCAACCCGCCCCCGACGAGGCCGGCGCGAATCAGCAGCCCTTTGGCTTCGC